>CAXHHS010000401.1:0-6609 GCA_964015645.1 uncultured bacterium | reverse complement strand
ATTATGAACCATCTTCTTCAGCCGTTGATTTTTTGCGCCTAACTGCTGATAAATCAAAAAATTATGAAGCGAAAGTGACGCCTGTTGCGAAGCCCGCGTTAATAGTTTAAGATCGGCTTCCCGGTAAATATCATTTTCTTTGCTGCCTTCGCGCTCGCCAATAACAACGATTCCAAAAACCTGCTTTTTCAAAATGATGGGTGAGGCTAAGAGGCATTCGCTATCGAAAATTTCTTTTAATTGATGATCCGAATTTCCATTCAGAATAATTCCCTCATGTTGTTGGAAACACGGCACGAGTGCGGCATTGGTTTGTGGTATGTGGGCTGATTTTAATTTTTGTTCATCCAGACCAACCTGGGCAACGGCTTTCATAAGTGAATTTTGCTGTTGCACGAGAAAAATTGCCCCGCTACGCGCAGACATCACTTTTATGGTTTGTTGAAGGAGCGTGTTCATCAACTGATCGATGCTGGTAAAGGCTTTTAACATGATGGACAGGCTTCGCACTGCGCTGGCTTCCCGGGCAATCAAATCTTTTTCCGAATACTGGCGTTTTATGCCTTCCAGCAAAATTTGATTATAAATGGTCATTGCCAGCATGTGTCCGGCGACTTTAAATATTTGCAAGTCATTTGCGGAGTACTCATTTTCACCAAACTTTTCGCCCAGGTTTAAAAATCCCAATAAGGCGTTTTTTGCCCGCAACGGCACCCAAATGTTAGACTTCCAGCTTTCAAATAGTGCAGCATTGTTGAAGAAAAATTGTTTTAAATCATCCGGTGGGGATTGTGGTAAAATTAGTTCGTTTTTGAAGGAGGCCATCTTTTGGAAGTTTTCCGGTGTAACCGGCAGTCGAATTCCGATTTCTTCAATACCGCTGCTGACTCGCAGAACAAGCTGGTTATCTTCCGGGTCGAATAATAAAACGCCGGCTTTGCTGATGAATAAGGCACCCATAAGCTGGGTTAAAAAATTCTCACAAGTGTCTAAAAAATCATCATCGCCGGATAGGGTTGCTTCCAACGCTAATAGAACTTTTAGGAAGAAGTTGACATTTTGTTCAATTGGCTCTCCTTTGCCGTACATCGCAAATCCTTTACAAATGTGCAAACTTCAAAATATATAGCGAGAAAATGAAAGCAGAATACACATACCTCACAAATTTTTAAGGGGATGAGATAAAATTCAAGGCGCAACTGCCTGCATTAATAAACCGCAAAAATAGGCGCAATATGTTCCGAGCGCGTATCCTAAAACGGCTAATAAAACCCCAACCGGCGCCAGCGCAGGGTGAAACGCAGATGCAACCACCGGCGCAGAGGCCGCCCCACCAACGTTTGCCTGGCTGCCAACGGCCAAAAAGAAAAACGGCGCTTTGATCAATTTCGCAACCAGGATCAATAATCCGGCGTGGAAGGCCATCCACATCATCCCCACCATAAACAGGCCGGGGTTATCAAAAATTGCCAGGACGTTCATCTTCATACCAATGGATGCAATTAGCACATAGAGCAGTAAACTGCCGTAGCGAGAGGCTCCCACACCTTCTAACTCTCGTGCTTTGGTAAAAGATAAGATTAATCCGACGGTAGTTGCGATAACTACAATCCAGAAAAATTTGGATGTCAGACTGTATCGTTCCAAAATCGGGACGTTTTCCGCGATCCAGGGAGCGATTAAATCTGCGCCAAAGTGTCCGATGGCGGTAACACCGAACCCAACAGCCATTACCGTAACAGCATCAGTTAAATTAGGAATACGAGAAATGCTGGCGCGGTAATCTTCCACGCGCTGGCGAACATCTTCGATTGCAGAAGTATCGCTTTTCAACCAGCGATCTAGCCGGTTTGTAACGCCAGCACCGTATAGCAAAAAAGCCATCCAGATGTTGCCGACGATGATATCCACTGCAATCATACCGGAGAATACGTCGTCGCCCACCTGAAACACCTCTTTCATGGCCGTCTGGTTTGCGCTACCGCCGATCCAGCTTCCGGCGATGGTAGTCATCCCGCGCCAAACAGCATCCGGCCCGGCACCGCCAACGGTTTCCGGAGAAATCATCGACGCCACCAAAATTGCCAGCGGCCCGCCAATCACAATACCGGCAGTCCCGGTTAAGAACATAATAACAGCTTTAGGCCCTAAACTAATAACCCGCTTTAAATCGATACTTACGGTTAATAAAGCCAGGCTGGCCGGTAATAAATATCGAGAAGAGATATAATACAAATTTGATTTATCTCCGGAAATAATGCCTAACGAGTTAAAAATTGATGGTAGGAAATAACACATCAGCAAAGCCGGAACATATTTATAAAATTTTTTCCAAACCGGATTTTCGCTATGAGATGTTCTGAATACAAATGCTAAAATAGCCATTAGAATTCCTAAAACAATCGCATCATTCGTAAATAGGGGGTCCATGAGTAACGTCCTCTAAGTTTAGAGTGAGCTAAAGTTCGCTCCGTAGGAGTCCCTGCGAAGCAAGTGATCTAAAGTTTATAATAATAACTTTAGGCACTTTAGATCACTTTCAACTTGCAAACTTATTAAGGTAACGGTTTTAAAAATATTATGAAAATAAATTTACCGCTTTCTGGATTTGGATTTTGATAAAAAAGTATCATGGATTATATTCTTAAGTTCAAATGCCCTTAATTTGATGACCTGTTTAGACTGCCTACCAAATGCGCAGTTGAAAAACTTCTCTGGCAGAATAGAACCTAACACGGAGGATTTATGTTTAAAGGAGAACCCAAAGGACTACCAGTCTTGTTCTTTACGGAAATGTGGGAACGCTTTAGCTATTACGGTATGCGCGGCCTGTTGCTGTTATTTATGGTTGCCCCAATTGAAAATGGCGGATTCGGGATGGACACGGTTACCGGCGGCGCGATTTACGGATTATACACTGCAATGGTTTACTTGCTGGCATTACCCGGCGGTTGGATTGCCGATCGCTTAATTGGCCAGCAACAAGCCGTTTTTATTGGTGGAATCATTATCGCAGCCGGCCATTTTAGTATGGCGATTCCCATGCAATCGGCATTTTATTTAGGTCTCATTCTGATTGTCATCGGAACCGGGTTGTTAAAACCAAACGTTAGTGCAATTGTCGGCGATTTATACCCGGAAGGTGGTGCGCGAAGAGATGCAGGGTTCTCGATTTTCTACATGGGAATTAATGTTGGCGCATTTGCCGGGCCTTTGGTTTGCGGATATTTGGGCGAAGACATTAACTGGCATTTGGGATTTAGCGCCGCCGGAATTGGTATGGTGTTTGGATTGATTCAATATAAAATGGGCACAAAACATTTAGGCACTGCCGGCACTATAGCGAAAAAACCACCGGCAGAATACGCCAAAGATATGGCAACATTTTATAAAGGAATCGCGGGAGTCGTTGCAGTTGTTATTGCTGCAACGTTGTTGCATGTTATGGGTGTCGTAACGCTTACGTTACCGGGAGTTGCCCAAACTACCGGCGCTATCATCGTCTCGTTAGCAGTGGTTTATTTTGCTTATGTACTGCTTTTTGGAGGTCTAAATTCCCAACAGAAAAAACGAATTGTCGTCATATTTTTTCTGTTTGTCGGCGCTGCCCTGTTCTGGTCTGGGTTTGAACAGGCAGGCTCTTCCATGAACCTCTTTGCGGAACGTTTGACAGATCGCGTTATTGTAGGATGGCTAATGCCAGCCAGCTGGTTGCAATCAGTAAATGCGCTGTTTATTGTAATTTTTGCCCCGATTGTGGGCGCGCTTTGGGTAAAATTAGGCAATCGCGAACCCTCTATTCCCACAAAATTTGCCTGGGGGTTATTATTGTTAGGGTCAGGGTTTTTAGTATTGGCATGGGCTGCAACTTATACTTCCACCGGCGGCCCCGGTGTTAGCCCGATGTGGCTGGTAACGACTTATTTTCTACATACCATCGGTGAATTATGCCTTAGCCCGGTGGGGTTAAGTAGTGTTACAAAACTATCGCCCAAACACCTTGTGGGCCAAATGATGGGCGTTTGGTTTATGGGAACCGCATTGGGTAATTTAATCGCCGGTTTGCTTGGCGGTGCGTTTGATACGTTACCACTTCCAGAACTGTTTGGTAATGTTGCCCTGATTTCTGTTGTTGGCGGATTGTTTTTCCTAATTTTTACAAAGGTAATACAGAAGTTGATTGGGAATTTGAAAGCTGAAGAAGTCGCGGCTTAATCAAGCCTGAAACTAATCGATTATCAAAACTATGAAACTACAGGTTTTACAGATTTAGGTAAAAAATGCCAATAAATACCTGTAAAACCTGTGGTTAGAAACCCGAATTCGATTCTTCTAATGCATCCGGGTGTTGTCGTAAAAAATCGACGGTTGTTGAATTTGCCTTTGCTTTCATTTCGTCTATTCTTTCACCGGATGAGTGATACTCATTAATTTCATCTAACAATTCAACATTTGTCCTCGTCGCCAATTCCTTAAGCGTTACCCTCTGTTTGCTTCTGATTAATTTCGGTTCAAAATCTTCCCTCAATGTCATCAGGTAAAACGCGATGTCCCATATTGCTTGCTCGCTAAACGCTTCTTCGTAAGACGGCATGCCGGTTCCGGCGACGCCGAGGCGGATCATATTGAAAAATTCGTAAGGCGTCGCTTCATTCATTATCACCGGATCCCGAAAGCTGCCGGGGCCGGGATCCAGCCAGGCAGCGGCACGACCATCGCCAGCGCCGGCTTCGCCGTGGCATACGCTGCAACCGCCTTCTTTATATTTCACTTTGCCATGCTTAATATCCGGTGTTTGAGCCGGAAAGGTTCGGATGTCTAATTCTTCCGCCAAATCGCTGATAAGCGTTTTTGCCACATCCTGAATTGAATGGCGATCAGCCTTTTTATGAAGCAATTCTCGCAATTGTTGCAGTTGGAAAAGTATGAAGTTTTGGTTCGGATTCGGCCTGAATGAGAGATATAATTCAATGGCGCGTTGAGAGAACGCCATCATTTCCTGGTATTCGAACTCGTTTATCACACTTCCATCTTGGACAGCATTTTGGTAATCCCGGCTGATATATTGTAATACAAAAATAAGCTCCTGATGTTGGCGTTCATCCATACTCAAATTTAGTGCTTCAGCTTCCGGGGTTTTAACGTTTTGTGTTATTAAGATTGCCGAAATTGCAACTAACAAAACCAGCCCAATACTATAAACGAATTTGAAATTCATGATTATTACCCGTGTGCAGCGAGCAGATTTTAAAACGCATATTTTCAGTCACGGAGTGGCTGTACGAAAATAGCCCAACGATGAATTCTGGGCTATTTTCGATCATCCTTATGGAATGAGGGCGTTAACTATTAATTTCTCAACTGTCTATCATTGATTCAAAATTTCACTATTATAATTTATCTTTCATGGCGCGGCCCATTGCGGGCGTTTTTCTACCTGAATGGATTTATTGAGAACAGCGCCTTCCCGGAATATCGTTAATTGCGCCTGGGCATCATTCGCAGCTTCAAACAGCAGACGATTAACCTGGTTGGGAGTTTTAAGCCGGTGACCGTTTAATTTGAGCAAAATATCGCCGCTGCGAACATCCGTTTTTATAGCCGGCCCTTCTTTCCAAACATAATCAATAAAAACACCTTGCCGGCGCTTTAAAAGTTGTTTTACAGGCATAACTTCATCAATTGTCAAAAACCGGGTGCTGAACCCAAGCCATTTTTGCTCAAAAGTAGGGTTTGTCATTAGCACTTTGTTGATTATGGCAATAGAACGGATTGGAACAGCGTGCTCTTCACCGGTTTCACCTTTTTTTATATTTGTGGTTTTGTAGCTGTGGAGGGTATTCATACCAATAACTTCTCCCTGCCGGTTTAGCAACGGCCCGCCATAAGCATGCGCCGGTAGCTCCATATAAGTATCCAGTAATAAATCACTAAACCCATCTTCGTAAATAGTGGTTTTTTCTTCCGCTTTTAACTGGCCGGTAAAGTATACAGGTAAATCATTCGGTTTTTGCCCGGCAATTGCCCAAACCGCCTCACCGGGAACGGCCTCTGGTGGATTAGAAATATCAAGCCTGGGAAATTTACGACCTCCTTCGATTACTTTTAATATTGCGAGATTTAGAGCCGGATCAGCCGCAAACATTCGAGCATTTATGATTCGACCATCGAATTGTTTCACTTCGAAATTTTCGCATAACCGCCTGTTTTGGGAATCAACGTAATCAAAATAAGTGGTTATCAGGAACCCGGTTTCGTCAAAAAAAAATCCGCTGCTTTCTGCGTATTGGCGAAATTCGCTGTCCGTATTTTCGGTACGCATATAACCGGTAACGGACACGACGGCTTCCGACGCCTCTTGAATTGCAGGTTCTAAAGCTGCATCCTGGGCATTAACTGAATTACTGATGGATATTCCGGCGAATAAAACAAACACGAGAAAAATTGGTTTTCTAAAGAAAATGGAAGGAGGGGAATTTTTCCATTTTAATAGATGCAGATTAAACCTTTGAAAGGCTCTAGACCTTTCAAAGGTTGTAGAAGTTATCATTTCAGGCTCCATTCGGTTTTGGTTTTATCGGAAACGTGGCAGCCGAAACAGGGTTGTGC
>CAXHHS010000400.1:0-6620 GCA_964015645.1 uncultured bacterium | reverse complement strand
TATCATAAAATCCCGCTTCCACCGGGGTGGTGGGATCGGACACATCGATGATGCATAAACCAGCCCCACCATCCGCCACATAGGCATAACTGCCGCTGACTGCAACGCCATAAACAACTGACGGCGTAATTACCTGCCCCAACGCCACAGGGTTTGCCGGATTACTAAAATCCACAATCTCCAAATATCCGCCATTGCCAAAATAGGCAATGTTTCCTTCTACTGCCACAGCATAGCAAGGGCCATCTGCCCAACGGCCAATCAATGTAGTATTTACACTGTTTTGAGCAGTTAATTGGATTGCTGAAAAGAAAACAAAGACAACAAAACAAATAAAGTAAAAGTCATAAAGTCGTTTCATAATTCCCCTCCGATGTTATGATTAAACAATTATCAGAATTTACATACCATACTAAATATTAGAACTGATCTACATCAGTGCTAAGCATGATGTTAATCATTTTGATTTAATAGAAAGAGGATTGAGGGAATTAAAAACGGTTCAGCTTTTAGCAAATTCGCTACTTCTTGGCCAAAATATAGGATTCTCGGCTCCCGGCACTGGCGCCAATAATAGCTCCCCAAATACCGCCCACCAGCCCCCCAACTATGCCGCCTATAGCGGCTTTTTGATCAGCCATCGTTGCAAACCAATCGTCGTCTGGATCGTCGTTAAACAAGCTTCCATCAGTCCCATATGAGTACCCGACTGTAACGCCCGCTAAAGCACCGATAAGAATTCCCAGCCCGAATCCTTGCGCCGCGCCTTTTCCGTGACGCTTTAGCCTAATCACACTGATCTTATCCTCATATTTACTACTGCTTTAACTTTTCGGGGGGTTGGGCAAAAAACCCCTAGCCCAGGAAAAAACTTCCTTGAATTTATAAAACATATTTTATACTTTAATAAAAGGTTTTTTATAAAGATGATTTTATGGCAGATATTATAGAAAAGCTCGGTTATTTGGCGGGGGGCTCCCGGTTCCGTCGAATCTACGAGAAAATGAAAATAGACGGCGATAAAGCCTACAAAGAAGCAGGGTTTAATTTTAAATCCAGCTGGTTTCCGGTTTATTATACTCTGTCGAAAGCGCAATGCCCGCAAACGGTTATGGAAATTACCGGGCAAATTGCATTTTCACATATCACCGTCAAAAACATTATTAAGGAACTCGATAAAGAAAGGTTAATCAACATCATCCCCAACCCGAATGACAAACGTTCGAAACTTATTTCGTTGTCGGATAAAGGTCTTCAACTGTTAGAGCAGTTAGAGCCAATATGGCTATCATTTTCACTTGCGCTCAAAAATGTATTGACTTCCGGGCATCCGGATATAATGAACATATTGAACCGAATTGATATGGAAATAAATCTAAGCCCTTTAAATGAACGAGTTTACAGCCCTAATCAAATCCAAGTTTCTATTGTAGATTACAACTCAGGTCTCAAAAAATATTTTTATGAACTTGCGGGCTTGTGGCTATTCAGTGTGCAGAAAGGCATATTGGAAGAAGCGGATGAATTTGCATTTCATAATCCGGATATTGCCTATTTACAGAACGGCGGGTTTTTGTTTTATGCAAAATACCAGGAAGAAATTGTGGGTTGCGTGGCATTAAAACGGCTTGACGAAACGAATTTTGAATTCGCCAATCTTTTTGTCGCTACCAATTACCGCAACCTCGGAATCGCCACAAAATTACTTGAAAGGTGCATCTCAAGATGTAAAGAAAATGAAGCGCGATACTTATGGTTTCAAACGAGTTTAAGCAGGCCGCAAACGAACAGGCTTTACTATAAACTCGGCTTTAAGGACAAAGAAGCTCCCTCCCAAATGACGGTATTAAAACGAACCGAAAAAATAATGTGTCTTGAATTATGATCCATTTGGTTGGCTATGTCGCTTTAGCAATGAATTTGGTTTCAATGGCAATGAAGAATGTATTGCATTTAAGGATTATCTCTTTACTTGCAAATGGAATCTATTTGATATATGGCATTTTATTGAATGCGCCGCCATTCATTATCGGATGTGGAATCGCAATACTGATACACATGTTTCATATTTTTAAGTTGAAAGAGGAAAGGAGAGCGGCGAAATACAAAAGCAGTTTTTTATGATTACGGCAATTTAAAACATGTTAAACAAGGAACCACAAAACTATGGGCAAACAAGAATACGTTGTGAGAAATGCAAAACCTTCTGAATTCGAGGAAATCGGGAAATTAATGGTTCAAGTCTACTCGCAACTAGAAGGGTTCCCGAAAGAAACCGAGCAGCCGGCGTATTATAAAATGCTTGCCAATATCGGAGAACTAACAAAGAAACCGGAAACCGAGCTGTTGGTAGCCGTTTCGCCGGAAGGGAAAATAGCCGGAGGCATTGTTTATTTTAGCGATATGAAATTTTATGGCTCCGGCGGAACAGCCACGAAAGAGCAAAATGCATCCGGGTTCAGATTGTTGGCTGTGGCCCCTTCGACAAGAGGGCAAGGTATCGGCAAGCTTTTGACCAATGAATGCATTCGAAAAGCGAAAGAAAAACAGCATCGCCAGATCGTAATTCATACAACAAAAGCGATGCAAGTTGCGTGGAAAATGTATGAAAATATTGGATTTAAAAGATCGGAAGACCTGGATTTTATGCAAGAAAAGCTCCCGGTTTTTGGATTTAGGTTATTGCTTTAATTCATCGTAACAAATTATCCACAATCGCTTCCACATGAATTTGTTCTGCTGCCGGTTTTTGGTTAAATTTGGAGTCTGTCATGCCACCGCAACAATAAATAACCGGCGAAATGGATATAACGTGCAGCCATTGGGTTTAACGCGGTATGTCTCACGCAGCCGTTGCCGGTATTCGGAGAGGAAAATCTCCCGCTCGCCATCTCCCAGCCCATTAAGGATGGGGCGTAACCCGCTGCCTTTTACCCATTCCAGCACCGGGTCGTCGCCTTCAAGCGCTTGCAAGTATTCGGTTTCCCAAATATCGAGACTGCGTGTATATTTGTTTAAAAGATCGTAATAAACTTCCGTATCCTCAACCCACTTTCGAGCGACACGTTTCCGAAGCGCTTCACTGCCTAACGGGCGACCGGATATGCCGCCATTGGCAAGTGTTTCGCGCATCAAGCGATGCGAGGGCGCAGGCCAGCTTAGCGGCATTTGCACTGCCAGGCAACCGCCTTTCTTTAGAAAATTGATTAAACGCGGAAATAGTGTGTAATGGTCTTCTACCCAATGCAAGGCAGCGTTGGAAAATAAAAGATCGGGTTTTTCATCGGGAACCCAGGTTTCAATATTTGACGCTATCCAGCGAATATTGCCGGGTTGGCCTTTCGCTTTTTCTAACATTTCCCGGGAGCTATCAAGCCCGTAAACAGTTGCTGTACTCCAGCGTTCTTTAATTATTCGCGTTACATTGCCGCTGCCGCAACCCAGGTCATAGATCAATTCGGCTGATCTTAATGGAACCCGTTCTAAAAGCTCGATTGCCGGTCGCAAACGGTGATCGGAAAATTTCAAATATTGCCCCGGGTTCCAGCGAGTATCGATTGTTTTTTGGCGATGTTGATGATGTGGCAAAACAAATCCTCCTCTGTTATAAATTTTTCTTCAAAAATCCGGTATTTATGCTTAAATATAAAATGAACCACTAAAAATATCGTATATTAAGCTGCATAATAAAATGGCTTGACAAAATTGCCAATTGAAATTAAATTGGAAGTCTGTGGCTATGAAAATACCTGTATTACATCTAGAAGACGGGATTCACCAATTAGAAAAATCGATCAATAGTGAATCCCTAAACTTTTATCGGCGGGATTGCTACCCGAATCAATTACAGGTTAGTGTAGAATTGAATAAGTTCGATAAAAGTATCCAGTGCAAGTGCCAAATAACCACAGACGCCGTGTTTAGCTGCGGTCGATGTTTGTCCGAGATACAACGCCCGGTTAAAATTGATTTTGATTTTTTGCTTTATATTGATGAAAAAGGATTGGAAACGGACGAAGATAACGTGGTTAATGTTCCGGCAGATGTTGTCGAAATCGATATAACGGATCGAATTATCGAGCAGTTAGTTTTAGCCGTGCCGATGAAAATCGTTTGCAGCGAAATATGTAAAGGCATTTGCAGCGGTTGTGGTACCAATTTAAATACAGGTGCCTGCGAATGTGGCGAACCACCGCCGGATCCCCGTTGGGAGAAACTAAAAGCGTTAAAAATAAATGAGTAATTTTGATATACTCGTTAAAAGATAAAGGAATTTCAAAATGGCAAATCCGAAAAGAAAAATTTCGAGATCAAAACGCGACAAACGACGCGCTAATTGGTTAAATAACATAAACCCGCCAAGTTTAACCGCCTGTGAAAATTGCGGCGAAACCAAACTACCTCATCACGCCTGCCTCGAGTGTGGATATTACAAAGGCCAAAAAATTATTGATGCGGAAGAATAACATTCACAATTACCTGTCTTGAGCATTGAATATAATCCCGGGAGTCTAATTTGCGCATAGTGGTCGATGCGATGGGTGGTGATCTTGCCCCAAACGCCCCTGTACATGGGGCGATTTTGTATGATAGGGAAACCCAGGGCAAAAATCAAATCATCCTGGTTGGGAACAAAGACGCCATCGAAGCTGAAATTGAAAACCATTACTTGCCGCCCAAAAACATCAAAGTTGTTCATGCTTCGGAAGTGATTGAAATGAGCGAACAGCCCGCTAACGCCGTGCGCAAGAAAAAAGATTCCTCCATGGTTAAAGGAATCCGTATGATGCGGGATGGAGAGGCCGATGCCTTCGTAAGCGCTGGCAGCACCGGGGCGCAAATGGCCGCAAGCCTGCTTATTTTGGGAAGAATTAAAGGCGTTAATCGCCCGGCCCTCGGTGCATTTATCCCCTGGGAAGGCGGCGTTATGCTCTTGATTGATGTCGGCGCAAATGCCGATTGTAAACCGATGAACTTGTTACAATTCGGCCTGATGGGCAGCGTTTTTATGGAGTTCATCACAACAATTGATACAGCGAGAATTGGCCTTTTAAATATCGGGGAAGAAAAATCGAAAGGCAACGAATTAACCATTGCCGCCCACGAAATGATGACAAAACACCTCCCACGTTTTGTGGGAAATGTCGAAGGGCGCGATGTGCTAAATGGCAAAGCGGAAGTTGTTGTTACTGATGGCTTTACCGGCAATATTCTACTAAAGTTTGCCGAGAGCTTTGTTGGCGTATTTGGCCGCAACTTAAAGCGCCGGATCAAACAAAATTTGTTTTCCATTACTGGTGCTTTTTTAATTCGCCCGGCGTTCCGAGCCGTAAAACGAACCTATGACTATGAAGAGTATGGCGGCGTTCCATTGTTGGGAATTGATGGAATCTCGATAATTTGTCATGGCAGTTCATCCGCAAAAGCATTAAAAAATGCGATTTATGTCGCCCAGGTAATGGGGGAGAAAAAGGTCAATAAACATATTGAAGAAGAGCTTACCGCAAGGGGATTGACATGGAGCGAAATGCAGTTATTACAGGCGTAAGCCATTATGTACCGGAAAAAATATTAAGCAATAAAGACCTGGAAACGATGGTGGAAACGAATGACGAATGGATTGTCACTCGCACCGGCATCCGGGAACGGCGGATTTTAGAGGGTGAAAGAGGTAGTGCGTTTCTTGGTTATCATGCTGCCAGAAACTTGCTCAAAGAAAAAGATATCGATCCGCTGGAAATCGATTTAATCATATGCGCAACCGTTACCCCGGATACATTTTTCCCCAGTAATGCCTGCCGCATTCAAGATGACCTGGGTGCAACAAATGCCTGGGCAATGGACTTGAACGGCGCTTGTACCGGGTTTGTATATGCGCTAACAACCGGCGCGCAGTTTGTCGAAAACGGGCGCTATAAAAAAGTGCTGGTAATTGGCGCGGATAAAATGAGCGCGATAACGGATTATACTGACCGTACCACCTGCGTGTTGTTTGGCGATGCCGCTGGCGCCGTTTTGCTGGAACCCGGCGAAAACCCGGAATATGGCATATTGGATTCCATCCTGCGCAGCGATGGCAGCGGAAAAACGCACCTCCATATGATGGGCGGCGGCAGCCTTTATCCTGCCAGCCATCAAACCGTGGACGATAAATTGCACTACATTTACCAGGATGGCCGCACCGTTTATAAATTTGCCGTCACAAAAATGGCCGATGTTTCCGCTGAGATTCTTGAAAAGAACAACCTCACCGGCAAAGATGTTAAATTTTTTATTCCCCACCAGGCCAACCTTCGCATTATTGACGCCGCTGCCCGGCGAATGGGATTGGATGATTCGCAAGTCGTCATCAATATTGACCGCTATGGCAACACTACTGCCGCAACGATTCCGCTGGCGCTTTCGGAAGTCTATCACGACGGCAAAGTTGAAAAAGGCGATTATATCGTGATGGCTGCTTTTGGCGCCGGATTTACTTGGGGCAGCTCGTTGTTGCGATGGGGAATTTAGTTGTATTATTAAGCTATTATTAACAAGAGAGCATTTAATGCCTTTTCTAAAGAGTGGCAGTGGCAGCAGCAGTAGCAGTTTTTGTTTTACTGCCACTGTTGCTGCCACTG
>CAXHHS010000399.1:0-6624 GCA_964015645.1 uncultured bacterium | reverse complement strand
CCTGGTAAATGTGTTGATGACGCTTTACCCCCATGCTTTCGGCCTGGCCGATGCTGCAAGTGCCGTGAAATTTTCATTTCTGACAGTCGCATTATGGTGGGGCGGATTTACTGTTTTTACGATTCTTTGGGTAAAAGAAGAATTCCCAACGCCGGTAAAAAAGCAAAAAATTGCCGTTGGAGAAGGCTGGCGGCAGCTTGTTGAGACATTTCAGAAAATCCGGTTTTTAAAAAATACCGGCCTCTTTTTGTGCGCATACTGGTTGTATATCGACGGTGTTCACACCATTATTCGAATGGCGGTTGACTATGGCCTGTCGTTAGGACTTAAAGATACATATTTAATTACCGCGTTGTTAATGGTGCAATTTATTGGATTTCCGGCATCTATTTTATATGGAAAATTAGGACAAACCTGGAATACACGCAATGCGCTCTTTTTCGCAATTCTTCTTTATATGGCCATTACAGCCGGAGGAATCTTTATATCGAACTCGACTCATTTTTTTCTGCTCGCAATTGGGATCGGCCTCGTTCAAGGCGGTATACAGGCGTTAAGCCGTTCCTACTTTATCCGTTTAATTCCCCATAGCCAGGCCGGCGAGTTTTTTGGGTTTTATAATATGATTGGTAAATTTGCAGTTATTTTTGGCCCTTTGATCGTCGGTTTGGTTGGGCTGCTGGTAAAACAGTTCCTTATTCAAAATGGAATGTCCGATTTGGAATTGCAATCCATTTCAAATCTTGCATCAAGGTGGGGGATTGGTTCCTTGCTGCTGTTGTTTATCGCTGGCGGTATCTTTTTATCTTTCGTAGATGAAGAGGAGGGGAAAAACGAAATCGAAAAATATGAAGCAAACGGTGCATTTGATAACTGAAACTTGCATTTAAAATCCAGTATCGAGTTTCCCCGAAGGAGCGGCAAGTTTCCGGTTTCGAGTTTCGAAAAATGAATAGAAAATACTTGTTTACACTTTCCCATAACATACTGTTTTTATTGATAACTATTCTGTCTTTTCTTTATACCGGTACTGCCGCGCAAATTGAACGAAAATCTTTAACATTTCAAAACTTCCAAGTAATCTATATATCGGGACAGGAAAATGTTGGCCAGATTGTCATTAAATTGATCGAAAACCATGTTCCCCAATTAAGCCGGTTCTACGAATTAAATTTATCCGGCACCATCAAAATTGTTGTAACAGGCTCTGCGAATGATTTTCGAAAGTATCGGAAT
This sequence comes from uncultured bacterium, assembly GCA_964015645.1. Lineage (GTDB taxonomy): Bacteria > Calditrichota > Calditrichia > RBG-13-44-9 > J075 > CAXHHS01. Next base: position 5,388 of record CAXHHS010000399.1, on the reverse strand, counting down.
TTAAATATCCCTGCTTGGTCGGGGGCTTTATATTTTCCTTCAAAAAAAGAAATGGTTGTAAAAAGTCCTACCTGGGCCGGCTCTGTTGCAAATTTAGAGGAGCATATTTTACATGAACTATCTCATGTTTATTTCCATGAGAAATTCGGTTCGCAAAAATTGCCATTGTGGTATAATGAAGGGCTTGCCGAATATTTAAGCAATGCCAAAATAGATATCGCCAATGCATTAAAGTTGGCCAACGCCTTTGCTACCCACAATTTAATCCCGTTTGAAGAAATCGATAGCCTGATCACCTTTTCCTCGCGCTCGAAGGCGGAATTGGCGTATTTGCAAAGCCTGTCGATGGTCTCATTTTTGAAAGAAGCACTGCCACAACATACAAACTGGCCAAAGTTTCATAATTTAATTGTGCAGGAAGGATGGGAAATCGCCTTAAAGAAAAGCACCGGAATGGACGATCTGGACCTGGAAATTGCCTGGTATAATTTTATCGATAAAGAATACCGCTGGCTTCTGTTACTAAATATTGAGACCTTAATTTGGCCGGCACTCGTCGTTGTTCTTATTGTCGGTTTTTTTATAATTCGCTTCCGAAATAAAAGAAAAATTCGTAAATGGAATGACGAAGAATCCGGTGATTCGTTTTCTGACTTACAGTAAAGTAGGTATATTTAGAACTTAATTGACATTTTGAAGTAACATTTAAAATAAATTTTGGCTATTCGACGCTTCATTATGCATTAACGCTCGCATAATAAAATTTCGAATAAACCTGGCCTTAAAAATCGCAGGGTGTTTTTACCGGAGGTTTCTTGATGGGGAATTCCAAACGTCTTCGAACCATTTTAATCGCTTCCATTATTTTATTTAGCGCACTTGGTTTTTTTCTGACACGCAGTGCATTTGCCGATATGGTTCAAAATATGGAAATGCAGATTGGAAAAATCTACAATGTGGCAAGATTAGCGCAAATGTATTATGTGGAAGACGTTGATTGGGACGAGGCGGTTGAAGGCGCAATTACCGGCATGTTAGAAAAGTTAGACCCGCACTCCATTTACATTCCCTCCAAAAAGGTGAAAGAAAACAAAGAAAGTTTTAGTGGAAAATATGAAGGAATTGGAATTCAATTTGATGTAATCGATGATTATCTGACCGTTATATCTCCCATACCCGGAACCCCTTCATATAAAGCCGGAATTCGATCCGGAGACCGAATCATAAAAATAAATGGAGTGTCGGCCATTGGTATTGCCAATGAAGATGTGCCCAAAAAACTAAAAGGCCCCAAAGGAACCTCTGTAGACATCACCATTTCGCGCGACGCCGTGGAAGAACCCCTGGAATTTACAATTGTTCGCGATGTTATTCCCCTCTCAACAATTACGGCCAGTTTTATGGCCGATGATAGCACCGGCTATATCTTCGTAAACCGGTTTGCGGCAATTACCGCCAAAGAGGTTGAAGAAAACCTTACAAAATTGGAAAAACAGGGAATGAAACGATTGATACTTGATCTTCGCTGGAACTCCGGCGGCTACTTGCACGAAGCGGTTAAACTGGCCGGTAAGTTTTTAAAGGGCCATAAACTGGTTGTTTATACCAAAGGTCGCTCGCAACGCATTGATGAAGAGTATTTTTCCGACCAATTTGGACGTAGAAATGTGCGCTCCTATCCCTTAATCGTTCTGATCAATCGCGGATCCGCTTCTGCCTCGGAAATCGTCGCCGGTGCAATTCAAGATTTTGATCGAGGACTGATTGTCGGTGAAAATAGTTTTGGAAAAGGCCTGGTTCAAAAAGAATTTCCATTGAAGGATGGCTCTGCGGTTCGGGTAACAACCGCAAAATACTACACCCCTTCTGGCCGCTGTATCCAAAGAGATTATAAAGGCAAAACCCCGGAACAATATTATGATGATGTGCCGGATTCCTCCTGGATTACACCAGATAGTCTGAACAACCGCCAGTTGCACTATACGGAAAAAGGCCGGATCGTGTACGGCGGTGGCGGCATTCAACCGGACTTTTTTGTTGCAAATACCGAATATTCAAAATCCCCTAAATTAACCAACGAAATTTTGCAAAAACGGCTCTTCTTTGAATTTGCAAACACCTATGCCCAAAAACACCCGGAGCTTAAAACATCCCTTCACCAATTTAGAAATGAATTTCATATTGGCAGTAATGAGTTGAGAAGTTTTAAACGGCTTGTAACTCAAAAAGATATTGAGTTTGAGGATGAAGACTTTGTTAAGGATATCGATTTTATTATTACCCGGTTAAAAGGCGAAATTGCTCGGAAATTCTGGGACAATGACGGCTATTATTATATCTTATTAACCCATGATTTGCAATTCCAAAAAGCACTCTCATTGTTTGAAGAAGCGAAGCGGATGGCCGTTTTGGATTAGCGGCGGTTCTTTTAAAAACAGCTTCGTTTAATCACTAAAGTTTCAAACCTGCACCCCTGTTGCCTTGAGAGAATTTCGGCCAATATTTACATTGAAGTATTGCGCTGAAAAGACCTTCGCTACACTCCCAAAAAACGCGCTAATTATATTTAAAATATAGAGTTGTAGATAAAATTTGATTTTTGCATCAAAAAAATATTGACTTTTTCGGATAGTATCCGTAAACTGTGCCAAATTTTGGTAACAAACAAGTTAATCGAAGCGAGGAGGCTCTTACCAATGGTAGAATTGTATCTTCAAGGTGGCGGATTTATGCACCCAATTCTTGTGATGTGGGTAATCGGTTTAGCAATTGGAATTGCAAAACTTTTCTTACTGTATCGCGCCGGAATTAACACTCGTAAATTTATGGCAAACATTAGAACTGCCTTAAAAGAGGGTGGTATCAATCAAGCGTTAGAAATTTGCGAAGGAACTCGTGGACCGGTTGCTTCTATCATGCACGCCGGGTTGAGCCGGGCAAAAGATGGCGTCGAAAGTGCAGAAAAAGCAATCACCAATGCGGGATCCATCGAGATGGCGTTTCTCGAAAGAGGAATGATTTGGTTAGGTTTTATCATTGTTGTTGCACCCCTGTTAGGTTTTACCGGAACCGTATGGGGAATGATTGCTGCATTCGATGCTATTAAAGAGGCAAATGATATTTCACCCGCCGTTGTTGCCGGGGGTATTTCCCAGGCACTGTTAACAACCCTCTTTGGCCTCATTGTCGCTATGACCATCCAATTATTCCACAACCTGGCAACTGCTAAAATTGACAAACTCATTATCGATATGGAAGAAGCATCTGCCGAACTGGTAGATACATTGATTGATATGAAGGGTAGCAATTAATCTTTTATTTTAGATAAAGGAAGTTAAAATGCTTAGAGCTAAAGAAAAAGAAGATGTGGAAATTCCCTCCTCATCGCTTGCAGATATTGCATTCCTTTTATTAGTATTCTTCCTGGTTTGTACCACAATCGATGTTGATAAAGGGCTAAACATGGTGCTCCCTCCAACGGATGTGGAAGAACAAAAAATTAATCCCAAAAACATTACGAATCTGTTGATTAACGATGCCGGGCAAGTTCTACTGGATAATGAACCCGTAAGCACCGTTAGGGATCTTGAGCGGATTATTCGGGAAAAAATTGCTCAGAATGACAAGTTGATTGTTTCTCTAAAAACAACCCGAGGAACAAAATACAACGTTTACATCTCTGTTCTGGATCAGCTTAAACGAGCAAATGCAACACGTATTTCCATTGCCGATCCTGATGAAGCTTAGTCTTTAACTTAACAGCAAATACTTATTTTTTACCGCTTAGGAGTAATTATGGCAGTAAGTATTAAAAGGAAATCGGGGCTCAAAATTGGAGTTCCAACATCATCGATGCCGGATATTATTTTTCAACTTTTGATATTTTTTATGGTCACAACAGTTTTGCGGCAATATTCCGGTTTACAAGTGGATCTACCGGAAGCCAAAATGATTCAAAAGCTGGAAAGTAAGCGAAATGTTTCTACGATATGGATCGACCGGCAAAATCGGGTCGTTATCGATGATGTAACGGTTAAAAAATTAAGCGACTTAAGAACTATTGCTTATCAAAAACTTATCGAAAATCCCCGTTTGGTAATATCTTTGCGAGTCGATAAACAGGCTGATATGGGAATTTTGATAGACGTTCAACAAGAGTTAAGGAAAGCAAATACCCTCAGGGTTAATTATTCTTCGTTGCAGAGTGTAACGTAGGTATTTACGGATAGTAATTGGCGCGTTTGTTTTTTTAACGAATCAATAAAAATCTATTTGGAGAAGCCGCAATGGCACATAATAAGTTATTGTACAAAAACCCCGAAGTAGATTTGAGGTTGAAATATCAAAAATGGTTGGAACTGTCCACGATTGTATCGTTGATATTACTTATCGGGATGTTTTATTTCTTCCAAAAATGCGAATCCACTGTTAAGCTATCCAAGACAGTTGATACTGAGTTTCAGGCGGAAATTATTCCACCCACTCAGCAAATCAAAAAACCACCGCCGCCTGCACGTCCTAAAATTCCTGTCGAATCCGACGATGAAGAAATACCGGAAGATTTGACAATTGAAGAAGAACAATTCGATTTCGAGCAGGAAGTGGAAGACTTACCACCGCCTCCGGAAGAAGAAGAGCCGATTGTACCATTTTACGCGCTTTCCGATAAACCGGTAGAAATTAAACGGGTTAATCCCAAATACCCGGAACTGGCTAAAAAAGCCGGAATTGAAGGGACAGTTGTCGTCAAAGTTTTAGTGACAACAAAGGGTGATGTCGAAAAGGTTGAGGTACTCAAATCCCATCCTTTGCTGGATGAAGCCGCGATTGAAGCTGCCCAACAGTTTAAATTTAAACCCGGAAAACAACGGGATAAGTTTGTGAAGGTTTGGGTGAGTATTCCCTTTAATTTCAAACTCAAGTAAATTGATGTTGACATTTAGTTATACAAAAAAAGCAGTGTTTTTCTACACTGCTTTTTTTGTATTATAGCCTTATCGCCATTTACGGTTTTAAATGGAGTGCAAAATTCACTTGCATTGCTTGCAGAATAAATTCACTCCTGGTTTTCAAAAGTCAATTTGTATCGAATCTGGCGACAATGTACAAGTAAAAAAAGTAAAGAATTTATAACGACAACCATCAAAATTTCAGTTCAAATGAAACGATTACGCGTACCGGCATTGAGTTCCGGGAAAAAAATAGGGCTGATAGCCCCTGCTGGCTCGGTAAAGTCAGCACAAGTTGAGGCTGGCGTCAGCTTGTTAAAGCAATACGGTTTCGATTGCGAATTTGGAGAACATGCTTTTGGCAATAATGGAATTACTGCTGCCAATCCCGAACAACGATTAGCCGACATACTTAATTTTTTTGAAGATGACGATATTG
>CAXHHS010000398.1:0-6632 GCA_964015645.1 uncultured bacterium | reverse complement strand
GCGCTCATTCTGTGCCTTATCATAATTTGATTGGTTTATATCCGCTTGTTCGCTGCTGTTCCAAAAATTGTTCTGGGAGTGGATCGGTAAATCCGAGCGATTGTAAATGTTAAAATCAAAATTGTTAATAAGATGGTTATCACCCGTTGAGCCGCCTTCAGCAGCGTTTACCTGGCCTAAATCAGGCCGGGAGCGATCATGCGCTACTACACCGCTTCCGTTTTGGGTGATAATAGAATTTTCAATAACCGGGGCGGAAAACAGTTCGCAATTGATGCCGGCAACCGTGTTTCCCAAAATAATTGAGTTACGAATGAGCGGCTTTGCCTGCACTTCGCAATTGATCCCGGCATAATAATTATATTGGATTGAAGAGCTTTCGATAATCGGGTTGCTCCCAAAGCAAGAAATACCGGTATACCCGTATTCGATAACACAATGCCGCAGTACCGATTGATGGCGTTTGGAACTAAAAATGATGCCGTACCAATCGTGCATTTGTTGTGTTACTGCGCTGGAGGTGAACGTAATTTGACCCTCGCCATAACGCCCGTTGGCAATGAGGGTTCCCAACACGATAATTTCGATACGATCAGTGTGCTTGCCGGATTCGCTTATATCGGACTTCGCAGTCATAATAATGTTGGTTCCCGGCTCGATTGTTAAAACAACGCCGGATTCCACTACAATATCACCGGTAACTAAAATGTTGCCTGCCCAGGTTGTATCGCGGGAAATTGTGCCGGAAACAGCATTTTTGGCCGGCACTGAAGAATGAAGTAAAAATAGAATAAGTAGTGTAATTAAAGGCATTTTCATAAAAAAACTCCACCTATCTAAACAAATCCGGCATCAGCTTTCTAAGCGAACCCGGATAACCGTTTAAGTTATTGATAAATTTTATGTTGTTTTATGAAAAAGGTGTGACAAGATCGACAATTATATCGGGCAATTCTTCGTTAGTTCCGATTAAATCGGAAATCGAAAGGAAAAGATACGATCATTGATTGATTTTCTTGCAAAATTCAATCGCTTAATTTAAAAACAAACGATTCAAAAAGTTTGAATTTTGTGGGTTGCCCCTGGTAGGTTTCCGGCTCGTATTTCATTTCTTTTAAGGCTTTATCCACAGCGTAAGAAAAGTGCTCTCCGCTGGATTGAACAATTCGATAATCGGCAACGGTGCCATCCTCCCCAACGATTAAAGAAACGATAACCCGGCCTTCATGACCGGTCTTTTGATAAATTGAAGGATACTCCGGGTTTGCGCGATATATATAGTGGCGCTGGCCACGATCCACCTGCCGTTCCAATATAGTATGCGGCAGCGCAAATTGATTACGGTCTGGCGGTTGGGAAGAACCGGAACGAAATGTAATACCGCTGTTTTGGCCAGCAGATGTTGAGTTTGGCGTATTACTGTCGGTGCCACCAACAGTGGTAAACCCGGCAACTTTCTGCGCTCCAATTTGCGAAGAATTTAAAGGGGCATCGGAAATGGCTTCTAATGCCCGGGAGCGAGAATCTGCTCTTATCGGGATCAGGGAAGAATCCGTTAAAGCGCGTTCTTGCAGCGCTGCCAGCGAATTTTGATAAGCCGAATCCGAAAGCGCTATTAGAGAATCCGGTAAATTACCGTTCGTTCCCTCTATAATCGTGAGAGAATCTGCTACGGGCGAAGTCGCCGGTTGTGGTGGTGCCGCGGCAACATAAACCGGTCGTCTTCTGTAAACCGGTTGAAAAATAATAGTCCCGTGAGATCCATTATCGACTTTATCCACAATTTTATCGTGAATTTCGACCACGTTCGTGCTGCTCCAAATATTATTTTGGGCAAAAATGTTGTTGGTGGAATGATTATATACATTGGCTTCGACATTACCAAAGATTTGATTCTCCCCGGCGGATTCCCCCGGTTTTGGTGCACGGCGGCCCAAATCCGGTTGGGAGCGGTCGAAAATAATGACGCCGTTCTGGTTTTCGCTGATGGCAGTTTTTTCCACAATGGGAGAGGAGCCTAATTCGCAAACCAGGCCGGCAAAATTGTTGCGGATTAAAAAACAGTTACGAATGATGGCATTGGAACGGATTTCACAGCTTATACCGGCATAATAATTATGGCGAATTTCGCTATCGGAAATCACCGGGGAGCTTCCGTAACAGGTAATGCCTTTGTAGGCATACTCAATAATACAATTACTTAATGTGGAAGGTTCTCGAATGTTCTTTAATACAATGCCATGCCAGTCAGCGTTTTGGGGTTTGCGAGCGTCCGAGGTGAAGATAATTTCGCCATCGCCTTTGGCGCCGAAGGCAATCAAGGTACCTTGAACAATAATCTCAATCTTATTGGGGTCTTTACCGGATTTTGTTTTGTCGAAGTTCGCTTTTAGGATGATGTGGCTGCCGGGTTCAATTGTCAGGTTCGCTCCGCGTTCAACAACGATGTCGCCGTTGATGAAAACCTGGCCGAACCAGCGGGTATTATGCGAAATCCTTCCGCTAATAGCCGATTGGCTAAATCCATACAGGGAAAATATGCACCAAAGAGCGATGAAAAAGAACCTCAAGTTGCCGTCTCCAAATTGCGACTAAAATGACAACTTAAATTTAATCGTTTTGTTTCGGAAAAAACAGGGTAAATGTTATTTCTTTGCTGCTGCTAACACCTCGGCAATCTTTTGCGGGTCGGCGTTGTCGAGGGAGATTCCTGTACCATCTAGATTTTTTTACACGACTCTCCGGTTTGGTGTCGTCTGCAACAGAATCGGCTATCTTGGGCAAACTGGTTGGCTTACTACCAATAATCCCATTTACATCTTGGAGCTTTTTATTAAAAAAAAGTATCCGGCACTGAATTACCCACCTCCATAATTTTTATTGCATAGCTTTTTATATTTTTTTATCTTTTGCCTATCATCGCGAGATATTCATTCAAATTCGGTTTTAAAAATGTTTCAGAGTTCGGTAGAGCCGGTTTTTTAGCGCTCTTTATTGCCATTGATTATCTGATTCCATTTAAAAAAAGAGGAGGGAAAATGTCAATTCTTACCTTATGTAGAATTTACAGCTATACTTGAAAAATTTTGGATTTTTTAGTTGAAATTCAGCCACAATAAAATCTATCATTTTGATCTCTAAATACGGGAGGCTTAGCATGTTTAAAAAATCTACTAATACAACTCTTTTTATCCTGTTTTTGATTGGTTTAACCAGCATTTCCTACGGTTTCGATGGTCAAAGAAAAGGCTTCATCCTGGGCCTGGGGCTTGGTGGAGGGCTTACTTCGTTTACCCAAACAGTCGAAATTGGCGAATCTAGCCAAACTTCGGATCGGGAAAACAAGTTCAGCTTTATCTCTGATTTTAGAATTGGGTATGCACCAAGCAACCTGGTGGAGGTTTATTATAACGCCAAAGTTGCCTGGTTTAGCTTGGATAACATTTTTGATGAAAGCGTGACTATAACCGATGGGTTGAACGGTATTGGCATCACTTATCATTTAAAGCCCCAGGCACCATCCGGGTTTGTGAATGGCGCAATCGGTCTGGCGGTATTTGATGCCCCGTTTGAATCCGGTTTCGAAGCCTGGACCGGGTTTGGTTTTTCTGCCGGCGGCGGTTTTGAATTTTCACCGCATTGGCGAGTTGAAGGCAACATAATCTATGGAAAACCAGGGAGAGAAGAATCCGGGGTTAGTGTGAGCACAAATAGCTTGGTCTTTAAAGTAACTGTCAACGTAATGGCATTCTAAGTTTGAATAAAGGCTTTACTAATCTTCTTTTTGAAAATAGAGGGTTAGTAAAGCCAATATTTTTTACACTTTTTCGTACAAATACTGGTTTTCGTTAAGTTGTTGGTAATCATTCGGTTTTCTCTCCAAGAATTATTTTCCAGCCTTTTATGAAACTCCGTTCTTAAATTCCAGTAATAAAGGGTTATTTTAAGGAGTAACTAAACTTGGGGGCAGCGTGAAAATTTTGCTAACATTAATCACAATTTTAACGACCCTCTCTATTAATGCTATTGCGATACCAACTCTCCAGGGTTCCAATAGCGATTCTAAATATTACTGCCCACCCTGCGGCTGCAAATCCGACCATCTTAAATTAATTATTCCTGGTGAATGCCAATCCTGTGGTATGGGGCTTATTTCTGTTAAACCGGGCACGATTGGTGAAACCGCGATTATAATTTCGGATGCCTTTCGCCAAACAAAAACGACGAATTTGTATTTCGACCGCTTTATGTACCCGGTGTTTTTTCTCGGTATTCTTATCAGCATTTTTTTGCTTACAAAAGCCCGTAAAAATCGAGCGAATGCATTTTTAGCAGCATTGACATTGGCAATTTCGATTTACCCTTTTCAGAATCGAATTGTGTGTCTCAGCAGTGATCTCACCAATGATGCGACCACATTAATGTTTTTGCCAATATCTTTCATTTTGTTGATTGGGCCATGCACTTATTTTTATATCAAAAGCTCGCAGAAATCAAACTTCAAATTGCAGCCATTTGATTTGATCCACTTTTTGCCTGCCTTGGTCGCATTCCTGGTATATTCTTCTCTCTTTTTTAAAAATGGTATGGAAAAGAAGGAAATTTATTTATCCCCGGAAATCGTTTCCCTGGGAAATATAGAACAGACGATTAGTGTGTTTCTGGCATTTATTTATTTCTATTTTTCATTTCGACTTACAAGGCATCCGTATTCTCAAACCGAACTCTCCCAATTCAATGACAATAAAATCCAAACCTGGCCCCAAAAGCTGGTTATCATTTTGACTGCCTTGTGTACGGCCTGGCTTATTGTACTTGTTATAAATGCTATTCTGTTCGATTTCGCAGTTTCGTTTCTAACATATTACCCTCTCTGGATTGCTATGATGTCTTTTATAATTTGGATTGGTTATGAGTGTTTTTTTCAGCCACAATATGCAATTATCAACAACAATTCGGGCACAACGAAAGCGCCTGATTATTCTCGTAATTTAAGCGAGACTGAAATTCGAAATTATAGTTTTGCCTTAAGAAATTTAATGCATTCCGATAAGCCACATCTCAACCCTTCATTAACGCTTTCCAAATTAGCAGACCAGCTTCTTATTAAACCCAAAGACTTGACGGTTGTTTTAAATTCCGGCTTAAATAAAAACTTTTATGATTTTATAAACGAATACCGCGTTCAAACCGCAAAAGAAAAATTGCTTGATCCACAGAACGATTATCTTACCATTCTGGCAATTGCCTACGATTCCGGTTTTAATTCCAAATCATCTTTCAATGCCGTGTTCAAAAAACACGTTAAAATGACGCCAAAAGAGTTCAAAAAGCGCCATCCCCAAAATGGTCACTCAAAATCAACAAATGGTTTGTTCAAAAGATGATTCCGTTTCAAGTATAGGCCTCCCATAACTCTTCCAATTTTTTTGTCTACGAATATAATATTTATTTTATTGTATTTTTCGGCTTTTGGCCTATTTTTAGGCTCTTGCCGACAGTGTTAAAATTAGCATAGCAGTTTACAGCCAAAGGAGATTAGCGTATGAAAAAAAGTTTACAAATTTTAAGTGGCTTAATGATTGCTTTATTATCCATTGCTCACGCACAAACCACGATTGAAGCTTCCGATATAGCCAACTTTTATTCTATTGGTAAAATTCAAACGATTGCTTCAGATACAATCGATGGAATGTACAACATCGGTTTTCCCGGCGGCGGAAATACCTGGGACTTCGGCGCCGTGGCTGCAAATGAAACGTTCACTTTAACAATGTTAGATCCTTCAAGCACTCCATTTTCTACTGATTTTCCGGACGCTGAAGTTGCGACATTCTCAACAACGGAAGGTTTTGGTATCGTAAACGAAGTTTACTTCTATTTATCTATTGATAATACATTGAGAAATTTTGGGATAGGCGCTATCATTTCCTCACCCCAATTAAGCGGCACTTCCACCATCAAATTTGAACCTCCGGAATTAAATTTTTCGTTTCCGGTAACCTTTGGGGCGTCCTGGGCCTACCAGGGAACCTCTACAACGACGACTATAATTGACGGCGTTCCTCCAACAACTTCGGAAGAGCCTATTTCCTCTTCTGATGAAATCGATGCTTTTGGTACATTGATTTTACCCGGTGGAAAAACCGTAGAAGCGTTGAGAATTCTTGAAAAAGATAATACCACTTTTGTAGGTACTGTATTTACCTTTATAGCCAAATCCGGTGAATATTTTTCTATCAGCGCAAACGATGATAACCCGCCAACATCCGGTATCATTGCTGGCAGCGCCTCCTGGTATGTTGATGCAACTACCAGTATAGAACCGATTGGAGCTATCGCAACCGAATTTTCGCTTAAACAGAATTATCCCAACCCTTTTAACCCTTCAACCACTATCGAGTATTCAATTCCGTCATCTTCTCTCGTAGAAATCCAGGTATTCGATGTCACTGGAAAAGGAGTTACAGTGCTGGTAAATGAAAATCAATCTATTGGCTCTTACCGTCTAACATTTGATGCCGGCGATTTACCCAGTGGAATATATTTTGTAAGCATGAAAACCGAAGGGTTTTATCAAATTCGTAAAATGAGTTTGGTAAAGTAGAAAAGATTTTCTATCCGCCACAATC
>CAXHHS010000397.1:0-6639 GCA_964015645.1 uncultured bacterium | reverse complement strand
GTGGCCTTGTTTAATAAGTGCTTTCACCAGGGTATTATCGCGAATACAACTGCCGCAATACATTCCACCAGCCCCGGCGGCGATGTAAGCGATTTTTAGTTTTGAATTATTGGCAACCATATCAAATTCATTTCAATCATTGTGTTATATCTCTTGAGATACTTTGCTTCGGGAAAAACTTGTCAACCACCTCCGGTGCGGGCGGTTTGCTGAGAAGCGATCCAATAATCATTGCAGCGGAAGAAACAATCAAGATTACAGCAACCGGCATCAAACCATCTCCATCAACCGTATAACCGGGGATTTGCCATCCTTTGATGAAAAAATAAACCCACAGAATCATAACACTGAGTACCGAGGCATATCCACCGATTTTTGTACTGCGTTTCCAAAACAATGCTGCGACTGCTAACGGCAATAAAGATGCAAACCCCGTAAAAGACCAGATCGCTAAACCGAAAATGCTGCGATTGGATACCAGTGAAATAAAAAATGTAATCAGCAAAATCGCGAGTACAAAAATCCGCCCGAATAGCACTTGTTGTTTTTCCGTTAGCTTGTTTTTGTATCCATATTGACGAACGATATCCTGGGTAAACATTGTGCCTAAAGACAGCGTTTGAGAATCCAGCGACGACATAATCGCCGCCATAATTCCGGCAGCTAATAAACCACCCAGAACGCCCGGCGCGTAATTGGCAACCATTTGGATGAGCACAGAATTGGCCGCCGGGCCTTTTAACCCGGCAAAATCGATGCTGCCCATAATGCCCAGCAGCACACTCGGGATCCAGACAATTGCGATACAAACCGGGTAAAAAATAATCGGATACTTAAACGTTTTGGCGCTTTTAGCAGAAAGCCAGTGCATAAACATGTGGGGAAACATACTGGCGGAAAGTGGAATAAAGGTATAGGTGAGCAACGCCATCGGCTTAATTTTTTCCCCTCGAATTAGCAATTCAGGATTATTTTCAGCGATTGAATTCATCGCAGTGGAAAGGCCGCCTAATTTGTTGATGATGACAAAAAAAGCGACTGCGCCTAATGTCATAAAAATTAGTGTCTGAAACGTATTAACCCAGGCCGTACCGCGCAACCCGCTAAAAGAAACGTAGGTGAAAATCACCGCACAGATAACTAATCCGCCAACCCATTGGGGAATTGTTCCCTCGGTCATATTGCTTAAGGTAATGCCACCGCCCATAACGCCGATCAGTAAATACGGAATCATCAATCCAACTAAGACGATAAACAATAGCAACCCTAGGCCGTTGGAATCCCAGCGTTCGCGAAAGAATTGCACCTGGGTTAAATACCCCAGGCGTTTCCCGATTTCCCAGAGCCGCGTTCCGATAAAATAGAAAACTGCCGGAATTACCAGCGCGGAAGATGAGGCCATCAACGCAAACACCCCGATGCCTTTATGGTAGGCCTCTCCGGAAGCGCCCAAAATCGCAAATGCCGTCATGTGCGTTCCGAATAGTGACATCAACAAGATAAAAGGGCCGATGGTACGGCTGGCAACAAAATAATCTTCCCCGGTTCCACGAAATAGTTTGTGGCTTGCCAGACCAATCAACAAAACAAGACCGAGGTATAAAAAGATAATGATCGTTGTCATTCGGCGCCTTTTTTGTCTTCGGTTTCCAGGTGTGCAGGCCAGGCATATTTCACTAACAGCGCCATCAGCAGAGTAGCGACAAAACAATAAACAATGTGATAAAACAGGCCGATTGGAACGCCTAGCACAAAACGGGCATCATTCCAGAGCCAAAGGTCGTTGTGAAGGAGATATAGAAGTGCCAAACTAAGGTAGAGTATCATTTTCATAAGCGGCATTTCTCACTCAAAAGTTACAAGTTGAAAGTGATCTAAAGTGCCTAAAGTTTATTTCACTTTCAAATTTACAGTTTTATTTCCAAAGTTCCAAAGGCGGTAAAAGGATTTGCGGGGATAACGGAGAAGGCGTTAAATCCACGGGTTTCGTACTCGGTAGCGGTTAAGTTTTTAAAATTGAGACCTATTCTTGTATTGCCAATAGTGTAAAAAACCATTGCATCAATCGTTGCATATCCCTCGATTTCGAAAACGTTATCAGCGGCTATAAATTGGCTGCCAACGTAACGAAGTCCTGCACCGAGGCCAAATCCATTGTCGAATTCTTTGGTTGTCCAGAGATTGAGAATGTGTTTCGGGGCAAAGGAAGGAGTGTTTCCGGTGCGATCTACAACTTGTTGGCTTAGCAAATCCACTTCGGAAAAATTGGTTAGCTCTGCATCGGTAAAGGCATAGTTAACAAACGCCAGCCATTTATGGAATGGCTCGGCAATCACTTCGACTTCAATTCCCCTGGATTTCTGGCTTCCGGTCTGTTTTGATCCGGCAATATCATTTGCGATAACGATATTTTCTTTTTCCAGATCGTAATAGGCGATGGTTGCGTTTAACCGGCCATCTAACAACGTTTGTTTTAAGCCAACTTCGTATTGGTTGCTCTCTTCCGGCTGTGGTGTTCCCGGAACCTGGCTGGAAGGCGGGGCAAACGCCGCTCCAATATTGGCATATAACGATGTGTTTGCAGATGGAGAGAAAACAATACCGGCCATCGGGCTAAATTTGCTGTAGCTGGTATCCGGGGCGGAAGGAAATCCGACATCTTGTCTGGTCGCTTCGTAATCAATGGCATCAAATCGGCCGCCCAGGAATAGTTTAAATTGTTGCCCATAAGAAAGTTGATTGACAAAATAAGGCGCCAGAATAATACTGCGGGCGTCTGCCGATTGAAACGGAAATGTCGTGATATTTTCATCCACAGATTCCGTGGGGTTATTTAAATCGATTGCCGGAAGCCCGGGGATTTGAGGATTTTGAAGATCTTGTGGCGGAAGAACACCGAGAGAATAATCGTCTTGTAAGCGGCTTGCTTCAAAACCGGTTAGCAGCTTATGGTTTAAACTACCGGTTTTAAAATTGAATAGCAATTCAAACTGATTACCCAAAAGTTTCTGATGATCATCCAAATCTGTTAACGAACGGCTCACCAGCGTTGTGTTCGCAGAAACAGGGGCAGCACCGACCAATTGAGTACCGCGTGATTTCCAATCCAAATCCGTATAATAAACCTTATTTTGAAGGCTAATTTTGTTGCTCAATTTCGCTTTTATATCAGCCTTAAACCGGTGGATAACTTGATCGGAAAAATCAAATGGGGTTTGATAAGAATTGGTTCGCGACACATTCGCTGCTTGATCGAATTGAAAGGTGGTGCTATTGAATAAAAGCGGAAGCCCGGAATCCGGTTTGTATTCGCTATCGACATATTCATAATCTGCATGAAAAACAACCTTGTCGTTGGCTCGCCAGGTAAACGAGGGATTTAATGCGATTACATTATTTTCTTTATCATCACGATAGAAATCCGATCCCTGTGCGAGTGCATTTAACCGCAATGCCACACCGGATTGGGGATTGCCATAACCGGCATCCAAATAGCCGCGATAGGAGTTAAAATGGCCAAACGAGCCACCAATGTTAACAAACTCATCAAACACCGGCAATTTGCGAACCATGTTCACCGTTCCGGATAGTGCATTTCCGCCGTACAAAAAGGCGCTTGGGCCTTTTAATACTTCCACCCGTTCGATGTTGTACAAATGATAAAACGTTGCCTCTGGCTCTAAAGTGCCGCCGGTTAAAACCAGGCCATTTTCCAGGGAGTTAAATCCCCGCACTAGGAAATAATCATGCACGCCAAAATTCGATTGAACGTTTACACCACTGATGTTTGTTAGTGCATCGCTTAAAACAACCCCGGCCTGGCTATTAAATACAGCGTTTGTTACAACACCGATACTGGTCGGTGTGGAGCGAATTGGGATTGGTAGTTTTGTCGCAATATAATTATAGGTGGCAACTTGGCCGTCTTTTTCTGCTGTTACGGTTACAGAATCTTCCAGGGTGTATTCCCGGTAATCTTCCTGGGAAAATAGCGAGAATTGAAGTAATATGATAAATATTGATATTAAAATCAGTTGAAATTTCGTAAGCTGTAACTTCATTTTTGTATTTACCTTTCATTCTTTAAGCTTGGTATATTGATATTTACAATATTGTATTTTTTCGTGTTTCTGTGGCAATGACAATCAATTATTGGAAACATCCAAACAAACGATTTCGCTTTCATTGCGGGCGAATATTTTACCGTTGGCGAGGGTAGGGACTGTCCAGCATTTTCCTTTTAGCAATTTTACTGAGGCGATTTGGTTAAAACTTTCCGGTGATGCTTCGATTAAGGCCAGCTTTCCTTTTTCACTAAGGGTGATTAAATGGCCGTCGGATAAAATAAGCGTGCCTTCCCCAAAACCGCGACCGGACCATACTGTTTCTCCATTTCGGGCATCGACGCAACGTAAAAACTTGGTATCGAAACCATAAATATGTTCCTGGTAATAAATAGGCGTGCTCATCCTGTTTTTTAACTCTCGCGAGCGCCAGACTTCATCAACGGATATTTCGTCATTTACCCTGTTCATTTGAAACAGCGCAGAGCCAACATCATAGCCGGAGGAAATAAATAATTTATCCGGGGAAATGAAGATAGGAGTTGCGGCATTGACATCGTAGGGTGTCTTCCAGTTCTCCATCCAAAACAATGTGCCATTAGATGGCGAAACGGAAAAAATCTGCGTCCCGGTAAAAAATATGATTTGGTGAATATCACCAACAATAGCCGAGATTGGCGAGGAATAACCGGCTTTATCTGTTTGGGATGTCCAAAGCACGTTGCCATTATTTTTGTCGAATGCCACTAATGCGCTTCCGGGGTTTCCGCCGGTTTCGATAAATAAGGCATCGCCTTCAATTAGCGGGGAGCCGGAAAATCCCCATTCCGGCGGGCTGGCACCAAATTCTTTTTGAAAATCGGATGCCCAAATTTCCGCACCGGTTTCGGCATTCAGTGCGAACAATTTGCCGTGCCCGCTGAGGAAATAGGCCAGGTCACTATCAATCAACGGGGTAGAGCGGGGGCCATCTCCGCCCTGCCAATCGGAAAAAACTTTCCCGGTTTTTACTCGCCATAACTCATTGCCGGAGACTGCATCCAGGCAAACGGCATATTCATCGCTGCCTTCGGAAAACATTGTATAGGCTTTTTCATTGGCAATGGATATTCCGGAAAACCCTTCGCCAAACGGTTTACGCCAAAGTACTTTCGGCGGATTATCCAGCCATTTTTTTCGCCAGCCTTTTTCTAACGAAATGCCATCGCGATTGGGGCCGCGCCATTGCGGCCACTCGGCTGCGGTTGGTTTATTACGATTAACAGAAGCGGCGCGAGTTAAGGTTGATATTTGTTGTTGCCCGCTTTCATTGCTCAAATCAATGTCAGCTTCGCTTTCAGGTGCATCACATTTGAAAATAGCCAATGTAAAAAATGTTGCACCTAATACCAGAACGGTATTTTGGAATACCTTTGAGTTTGTTTTTCTCATTTTATTCAATCCCTGTGAAAAAACTTTGCTGTGGGGTAAAAAATAATAGGTGAGATATATTATTCTCTCTGTTAACCTCGTAAATTTGGTCTTTTATTTTCAACATAACGAACTTCCTACGAATGATTCCTGACAGAGTTTCAACACTCGTATTAACGAGAGTCTAAAACCGACGATAAGAAGTACAAAATTCATTTTGCAGCAGAGCAGTTCATGCAAAATGAATTTTGTGACATAGCCACCACTACGTGGCACTCCTGCTCAATTTTACAGTGGGCCTGAAATATCATAGCAAGCGACTTTCCGCTCGTTTCGCAGGTATAAATTTCCATCTGTAATCGTCGGAACGGTCCAGCATTTGCCTTTTAGTGCTTTAAATTGGGATATTTCGCGAAATGATTCCGTGGAGGCATCGATCAACCCTAAATTACCTTTTTCACCCAGGACGATAAAGCGACCATCAGCATAAATAAGGGTTCCTTTGCCATAGCCGCGTGCCTTCCATTTTTCTTCACCGCTTTGGGCGTCGATGCATTTTAAAATACTATTATCAAAGCCGAACAAATGATTGTTATGCAAAATGGAAGTGGCATAATGATTTTTCATAATGCGATTTCGCCAAACTTCCTCCGCCCTTAATTTTCCGTTTTGATTCGTGATTTCCAGAACCGCGCAGCCATAGTCGTAGCCGGAAGATATGAAAACGCGGTTCGGGGCGATGAATACCGGCGTGGCAGCGTTTACATTATAGCTGGTTTTCCAGGGATGTTCCCAAAGCAATTCTCCGTTTTTCGGGTTTAGCGCGATTAGCGCCTCTCCGCTAAAAAAGATAACTTGCCGGATGCCTTCAATTGTAGCCATAATCGGGGATGAATATCCACCTTTACCTTGTTGCGATTTCCAAACCACGTCTCCATTCCGCTTATTGAAGGCGATAAATAAACGATTGGGTTTTCCGGCGGCTTCTACAAATACCATTTCGCCATCAATTAAGGGTGAGGAAGAGTATCCCCAGCGGGGTTTTTTTCCTTTAAAATCCTTTTGCAGGTGCTTTTTCCAAATTTCTTTACCGGTGTTGATGTTTACCGCTACCAAAGCGCCTAACGCCCCCAACGTATAAACTGCTGTCTCTTATACACCTCTC
>CAXHHS010000396.1:0-6640 GCA_964015645.1 uncultured bacterium | reverse complement strand
TACCACTCTTCATTTGCAACCGGTTTTGGATATTCACCTTCGCTCGAATCTTTTATTCGACGCTGAAGGCGGCGATATTGCCAATGTTTACATTTTCTCCGGCATTGCGATTTTGATTCTGTTAATCGCCTGTATCAATTTTATGAATTTGGCGACAGCCCGCTCCGTTAAACGCAGCAAGGAGGTTGGCGTCAAAAAGGTATTAGGTGCAATGCGCAAACAATTGATCTGGCAATTTTTGAATGAAGCGATTATTGCCAGTGTTTTTGACGGGATTTTGGCAATTGGTTTCGTAGAGCTTTGTTTGCCAGCGTTTAACGATTTGGCGCAAAAGGAACTAACGATAGAATGGAGCAGCAGCCTTTTGCTGCCGATGCTGGCGTTGCTAACGATCACTGTCGGCATTATCTCCGGGAGCTACCCGGCGTTCTTTTTATCGGCATTTCAACCGGTAAAAGTGTTAAAAGGTAATCGGGTAGCCGGCAATCGCAGCTCCCAAATTTTGAGAAAAGGATTGATTATTTTCCAATTCGGAATCTCCATTGTGCTGATTATTGGCACCGGGATCATTTATAAACAATTGGATTTTTTCCAGGGAAAGAAATTAGGGTTTGATAAAGAACAAGTGGTTGCCCTCGATTTACCACCGGTGCAATCCGATTTCAGATTCGAAGCGTTTAAAAATGAACTCCTTTCAAATCCGAACATTCTGCGGCTTTCGCGCACCTCGAATTTGCCGGGAATGGGAGCCATCCGGTTTAGCTATCAGCATGACAAAATGGCCCAGGATGAGATGATTATGATGCCCACCTTTTCCGTAGATGATGAATATGCGAAACTGCTCGGTTTCGATTTCGCTGCCGGGCGCAATTTCTCGCACGATTTTGGCACCGACAGCGCCGCCTTCATCCTGAATGAAACTGCCGCGGCAAAATTCGGATGGCAAGATTTTGGCCGGGCGTTGGGCCAGACGTTAACCCGGGAAGAGGGGCGAAGCGGCCAAATTATCGGCATCGTAAAGGACTTTCATTTCACCTCTTTACGCCAGCCAATTGGCCCAATGGTTATGACGGTTGATCCCCCGGCTTATAATCTTGCGGTTTTAAAATTAGCGCCCGGTGACATTCCCGCTACCCTGGCGTTTTTGGAAAACACCTATCGTAAATTTGAGCCGGAACGGCCTTACAACCTTTTCTTTTTGGATGATCGGTTGGATAATTTGTACCGGGCAGAAATTCAGCTTCGGGATATTTTTAGCTATTTTGCGATGCTGGCAATTTTTATCGGCTGCCTGGGATTGGTCGGTTTGGCGTCTTTTACCGCCGAACAGCGCACGAAAGAAGTCGGCATCCGGAAGGTGCTTGGTGCATCGATTCCGGGAATCGTTTTGCTGCTTTCCAGGGAGTTTGTTAAACTGGTCGGTTTTGCCTTTATAATCGCTGCTCCCGTTGCCTACTTTCTGATGGATAGCTGGCTCTCGGATTTTGCGTATCGAATCAGCATGGGATTCGATGTCTTTTTGATAGCCGGTTTTATGGCTTTAACCGTCGCGCTGCTATCGGTCATTTATAACGCCGTAAAAGCCGCTATTGCAAACCCGGTTGAGGTTTTGAAATACGAATAGATATGGCGCAGGTTATTCACCAAATAAGGGGATAGAAGGGAACAAAAAAACTATAATGCTATATTTCGGCTTTCTATATTAACCGGATATTTTCGGTTAGCCGCGTTTGTTTCGTATTAAAATAATCCCGGCTCTCAGGACTATAAAACCGCACCTTTATTAAAAGCAAAGGGGCGGTTTTTATTTTTAGGAAATGAATGGGGTAATTTTTTTATTTTATCCTTTGTAAGAATTCCCATCGTTTTTTCTACTATTTATTTGAATTCACTTTTGTGAATGGATAACGGTAAGATTTTGAAACAGAAAGGTAGATCAGAATAAAACAGCAACATATTTTCGATGAATGGTTGGATAAGCACAAAGGCCTGCTCTTTAAAGTGATCCGGGTATATGCGTTTACGCCTCATGACCGGGATGATCTGTTCCAGGAAATCACCATACAAGTTTGGAAATCGATTCCCAACTTTAAAGGAGATTCCAGCGAAGCAACCTGGATATACCGGGTTGCCTTGTTTACCGCGATAACCTGGACCCGCAAGGAGAAGAAGCATCAAACAGGAAAAGAATCGATTACCGGTATGGAGCTTATACAGTCCGAAAACGAGGCGCAAACCGATCCGCGCTTAGACTGGTTGTATGAGCAAATCGCCCGGCTAAGCAAAATTGATAGATCGCTAACCCTGCTGCTTCTGGATGGCTACAGTTACAAAGAAATGGCGGAAATTTTAGGTATATCTGAGAGTAATGTCGGTGTAAAGATCAACCGCATCAAAAAAAGCCTTACGCAAAAATCACAGGAGTTTAATGATGGAGTTTGAAGAAATTAAAAAGATATGGGATACGCAAAGTAATAAAAATTATTATGCAATTGATGAAGAAGCCATGCACAAACGCGTAATGAAAAAAAATATTGAAGTTAAACGAATGTCTAGTGTTGATGAATGGGGTTTGATTATTATTTCGTTGTTTTTGGTTGGATTTATGATCTATAAAGCGATTGCCTTTAACCAGCCACATAAATTCGCCTCATCAGTCATCTTTTTGTTAGTCGCGGGATATTTATATTGGGATCGGAAAAAGCGTATAAAAAATGATGGCACTTCCGATAACACCGTACTCAGCGATCTTGAACAGGCGATTCGAACAATTGATTATTATATACGGAAACAGCAGAATTTTATTTGGTGGTTTGTTTTGCCTGCTGCAATTTCGATGGTTATTAATCTTTCATTTCAGTCCCAGGGAGCGATATGGAGAATTCCTGTTGTAATCGCAGCGATTTTATTGGGATTGTTCGTCGTGCATTTATCGCTAAAGTATTTTGTTTTGCCAAAGAAAAGGAACCTGGAATCCCTTCGTAAAACATTGCTCAATTCCGAATGATAACAAAAATCAATCTAAAAATGGAGAAATCTTATGAGACCCTCAAAATACGCATTACTTAATATTGTCATTTCAATAGTTTTTGCGGTTGCAATTATTTTATCATCCTATTTGTTAAAGAATACGGAATATGTCCAATACTCTGATCATGTAACGTATTTGCTGCTTGCGCTTTGGTTTGTTCCCTTCTCGTTTTTTTCAAGGGCAGTCTGTAGCCGATCCTTATAAACACCTGTACAAGGTTTTGCTAACCGGACCAAGGTTGATCCGGTTAGCTTTATCATTGCAAATCCTACCAAAGTAACGATAGTATTAACAACCATTAGCAGCCAATTCATAAAATAAGTTTAATCCCAATTATCAGATTTATCGCTTTTTTTTGCGTTCTTAATAAAGAGTTGATTTTAATCTTCTCAAATTAGGGATTTGGCTTGGAAGTATCTGATAACGAAGTATTTAAGGAAATTCGCAGTATATAATTATTGCGGAATAAAACAAACTTAAATTAGGAGGCAAGAATTATGAAATGGCAAAAATCCGTATCACTAATTGTTGTATTGCTGTTTGCGTTAACAGTAACCGGTTATGGAAGGTCGCCGCTTCTAAAAGGGAAGAATTTAAAAAAGTTAGGCGATTTTACAAAAAGTGTAGCACTCGATGTCGCGAAGGAAATCGGCATAGAGTATATTACAGAATCAATCTCGTCGAGCAGTAGATCCGGTAGTCGAGGTTATTCGACAAGCCGTCGCTTTCCAAACCCAGCCCAGGTAATGCCTTTTTATGGCTCTCGGCCAGTTATAAATACATATTATGGCCTTGTGAGTTACCGAAATAACTTTGGAGGCTGGAACGTATATTATTATGATGGTACACCGATTTGTTTCAGCGTTTACAATCGCAATACCGGGGCTTTGGAAGCATTCGATGCATATGGAAGGCCTATCCGGTTCTAATGATTTATAACTCATTATTTTTCAAAGATTTTACGCTATAGGAAAATTCAAGAGGGAGTATGGTTGGTTTACTGTCGCGGAACGCTGCCGTCCTAACGGCAGCTTCTTTTATATGTTGATGCTCTTTTTTTCCGCCTTTAACAACCTCTATTTAATCTGATTCAATAACACCTTTTGCGGAAACCCATACTGCCGCCAGCGCCAGCACCGCCGGGAGCGCCTGCACAAAAAGAATCGATAATTTAGCGGTTACCGCCCCATAAATTCCGGCAACAATTATGCAGGCTAAAAAGAAGAGTTGCAATGTGATACCTGTTTTTCGGTTGGTGTGGAGCATCCCGAAAACTAACCCCGCTGCTAAAAACCCATTATATAATCCCTGGTTAGCGGCCAGCACAGCGGTTTGTGCCGCTAACTCCGGGGTAAACCCAAAGGTCTTTAGCCCGATAGGATGTTGCCATAAAAACATTTCCAATATCAAAAACCAAACATGCGCCAATGCGACGATGCCAGTAAGAATTCTGCTTAACAGTAGCATTTTATTTGTCCCCTTTCTCTAATCCATAGCGTTTGGGTATTTCCGGCCTGGAAATGCCGTCTATGAAGATAATTCAGTGCCTGCCTTTTGGCAACACTATTTTGGACTTACTCAATATGGTGTGGAATATACAACAAACTAAAGATTTTAACACTGTTAAACTACAGAAGCATAATGTACAAATGAAGTTTAAACTTGCCTGGAATAGTAAAAATGATTCCGGCCACCCGGTCGCCATCGGCGTGTACCTTTACGAAGTGGCTACCGGCCACCCATCGCGAAATGCGGAAGATGATTTTATTGAAGTGATTCGCAGAGCGCATAGTGAAAAGGGCATAGCGCTAAGTGTATTTCATACACAATCAGATTGCTATGC
The DNA here is from genome assembly GCA_964015645.1 of uncultured bacterium. Classification (GTDB taxonomy): domain Bacteria; phylum Calditrichota; class Calditrichia; order RBG-13-44-9; family J075; genus CAXHHS01. Next base: position 1,766 of record CAXHHS010000396.1, on the reverse strand, counting down.
GCCATGCACCATGCGCTTTGCTCAAAACAAAAACAATCAAAAGGAGAATCAAAAGATGAAGTTCAAAATGATCTATTTAATGATGTATGTATTTATCGCTATGCAATTTTGTTTCGCCCAGGTTGACGGCGAAATAGTACGTAAAACCAAAATCAATAATTTTGACGAATTAATAACCTACATCCGGCAAACCGAACTAAGAGATTCAATCGGTTTGAACAAATCCCGCTTTCAGCATTTTGAGGATGTTAGCGTTTTTGGCATCACCTATTTAAGTGATGGTTTAAAAGTAAATGGATTTTTGTTAATCCCCAAACCTGACGGAAAATATCCCGCGATTATTTACAACCGCGGCGGTAGTTTGGAATGGGGTACTTTGACGCATCATGTCTCATCCGTTGGCTTGGGAGAATTGGCGAAAATTGCCAAAGCAGGATACGTAGTCGCCGCCAGCCAATATCGCGGTAATGGCGGCGGCGAAGGGCAGGAAGAGTATGGCGGAAGGGATATCAATGATGTCTTAAATTTGTTTAACGTATTAGCAGCCACCCCGCAGGCGGATACATCGAAAGTGGGAATGTTCGGCTGGAGCCGCGGCGGGATGACAACGTTTATTACATTAAAAAACATCAAAAATTCCAAACGAATAAAAGCAGTGGTTGTCGGCGGCCCCGGTGCAAACTTGCTTACCGCAGTGGAGGATCGCCCGATATTAGAAATAAACTGGTCAAAAATCATTCCGGGCTATCGTGAAGATCAGGAGCAGGCGTTGCTAGAAAGATCGGTTCTTTTTTGGGCGGAAAAGCTGCCGCGCGATATTCCGATTTTAATGATGCACGGTAATGCGGATTGGCATGTAAAGCCGAGTGAAACGCTGCGCCTGGCATTGCAGTTTGATAAATACCAAATTCCCTACCGGCTCATCATGTTCGAAGGCGGGTATCACGCCATCCGCGAACACAATGATGAGGTATACCGGCAAATCATTGGCTGGTTCGACCGCTTTTTAAAAAATAGTGAGGAAGCGCCGGTTTTAACGATGGATGGGAAGGAGTAGGTCAATTCAGCTTCGGTAAACAATAATCCTGCCAGCAAGATTAGTGGCAAAACTATTGGAGGCAAAACGATTATTTTTTCTGAGGTTTTTAATCGTTTTGCCCATAATGGTTTTGCCATTTTTAGATTCGTCATTTTCAACTCGCTCCAGGATTTTTATAGATTCCTTGTTTCAACCGCCGATGATTGCGAATTATATTTGCCCATCAAAAAAATCTAGCACGTAAAATAGGATTACGGATTGAAAGTATTATGGCACTACATAAAGTGGTTACTATTACCCCTGGGAATCGGGCATTTGTTGGTGGTTTGGCTGCGCAATAAATTTTATGATAAAAATATCATCACAAAACAGCAACTCCCCCGCCCGGTTATCTCGGTTGGTAATGTACAAATGGGCGGCACGGGAAAAACACCGTTGGTGCTTGCGTTAATTGAACTGTTGCAAGCGAACGGTAAAACGGTTGCAGTGCTGACGCGGGGATATAAACGAAAATCGCAAGAAGACATCATTGCAACCAGCGAGCAGCTTGAGTTTTCTCAAAAACAAATCGGCGACGAACCGGCAATTATTCTAAGTAATTTGCAAAACGGTGTTTTGGGCGTCGGTGCAAATCGTTATGATGTTGGCAAAAAAATACTGGCAGCGCATCCGGTCGATATTTTTATTCTCGATGATGGATTTCAATATCGCAAATTACATCGTGAAT
>CAXHHS010000395.1:0-6648 GCA_964015645.1 uncultured bacterium | reverse complement strand
GGCTGCACCAAAGAAGAATTAGATGCATTTTTACGAAAAGAATATGAGCAACCGTTTAGCGTATGGAAACAAGATCCCGGTATCACATTGGGGTATCCGGAATGCGTTACGTGCAGCAAGCATCGCCGTGGCCGCCCTTTTGGTCGCAAAGGAGATCAATATCAATGTCTTATTTGCGGTAATATTACGGAAAAGAAGAAATTAAAATACAATACGAATGGCACGGTTAGCGTTAGCGATACCACATCAATTAGTCTTCCGACCCTGGGAGGGAGAGGAAGGTAATTCGAAGCAAAAAAATGAGGGTAAACGCGTTAAGTGTTTACCCTCATTTTGAATTTTAAGCCCCTCATATAAATCGCCACATCTTTAAAACTTAATATTAATTCCTACAGCGGCTTCACCATTGCGGTTTACAACGAGAGTCGGCTGAGCATACGGCGTAATAAAAGCATCTCCAGCTGTTAAAACCCATAAAACAATCGTTGTTGTCGTTAAAAATCGACGCGTTTTAAACCATTGATTATACGTATCATAGCTCGTCTCTATATCTTGCGGCGTTCTGCTGTCCAAATAATTTTCATGGGTTTGATCCTCTCGTATTGCAGCAATGCCGGTTGCAATCAAGCTGCTCCAAAATGCGCCACCGAGAATAAATCCTTTCGTGGATTGCCTTTTGTGGAACTGCCCCCATCCCGGCAAAATGATTGAGCGCAATCCGGCTGATGGGCGAAGATCATCTACAAATACATATTTTGTGAAAGCGGTGCTTTGAGGAGTGGCCGCTAGCGCAGCGTAATCTTTTTTTATATCATCGAAAAAGTCGATTATTTTTGGTGAAGTATTAACGGGATCTAATTCCATGTTTTGATCAACTGTTAACAAACTTAAAAAATGGCTTCTTGCAGAATCCAATTTTCCAATATTGTAGAAAGATAGCGCGATATACTGGTGCAAAAAAGAAAGTTCATTCTCTGTGAATACCTGGGACGATTTTAAAAGCGAAGTACCGGTTTCGATTGCCTCTTCAAACGCGACATCGTCATAATAAAATTTTACCTGTAGAATTTCCGTATTCAATGTCTGCGCGTAGCTGAAAATTTGGAAACCTATAATCAATAGCAAAAAGTATTTAGAAATTGATGTTTTCATGTACTATAAATTAAGTTTTGTTTTATGACACGATTAACGGGATGCATAGGATTGGATTATCCTCCATTTAGTTTCTATCACTTTTTCAATGAAACTTCTCGTAGCACCGTTTTACCGGCAACAATAAAAATACTATCGACCCAGGTTGGAAAGTTTTGATTGATTAACGTTATTTCATAGCTGCCGGTCGATAGCTGTATTGGCTTTTTTAAAGGCGTCGTTTCGTAATAATTTCCATCGATAAATACTTTGGCCCAGGGGATTACTCGCAATTCCAAATAACCGGTTAGCGGCACCAAATCCACAACAATCGAATCTGGTTTTCCGGCTTCAACAACGATTTTTTGGTGATATGATTGAAAATTCGGATTGCGCAATTCCAGGTAATATTCACCTGCCGGAAGCGATATGGGTGCTAGTAACGGCGTTGTTTCTACCTCGATGCTATCGATAAAAATTTTTGCCCAGGGATTGCAAGTCACAAATAAACTTCCGTTTTCCAGGATGCCAGGCTTTTCGAATGCCGCGATCTTCTGCGAGTCGGGTAACTTGATGCTATCCAAAGAATCTATAGGAATATCACTCAACAATTTAGTCGAAGTTGAGTTTTTAAGATCTTCCCCGGTTAAAGGTTGTTTATTTCGTGAGGAAGGCTCTGCCAGGGCAGGTGAGGAAGTTGTAGCCGGCAGTGTATCGTTACTGACAGTTGTAATTTGCTCCCCTCGATTATTTGACAATTCACCGGATGTATTGTTTTTCAACGGCGGTTCAAACTGAAATGATTGAAATAATAGCAAAGCTGCTAAAATGGCCAATATACCGATGCCTGCTAAAAAAAAACGTTTTTGCGAAGCCGGTTTTTGAGTTTCCGGTTGCGTTTCAGCTTCCGCTTTCCCGATGGAAAAAACAGATGGATTTGCAATAAAACCGGCTAATCCTTCCGGGGTTAAAATAGATTTTTTGAAACCGGAATTGCCTAATATTTTTTTTGCGGATTCCGGGCGGTCTTTGGGGGATTTGTTCAGCATTTCAGAAACTAAATCCGAAAACCAATTTAGAATTTCCGGGCGAATTTGCATGAGCGGTTGCGGAGACAAATCTAAAATTTTCTGAATTGATTCTGCAAAATTTTTTCCTGCAAATGGAGACGCGCCACTCACCAACTCGTACATAGTCGCACCCAGGCTGAAAATATCGGTTTGTTGATCTAATTCCTGCCCTTTTGCCTGCTCCGGCGACATATATGCCGGGGTGCCAACAGTGCCGCCTTGAACAGTAATCGCCGGTAAATCTTCCGCCCGGGCCAGGCCAAAATCCGTAATTTTAACAGCGCCTTCCCGGTCAATCATAATATTGCCCGGTTTAATATCGCGATGGATAATGCCGCGAGAATGCGCATATGCCAACCCTTTTAATATTTCTTTGCTGATATGTAAAATGACATCGAACGGCAGGGGGTGATGCTGTTGAATAAACTTTGAAAGGTTCTCGCCTTCCAGAAATTCGATGATGAGATATAAATTTTTAGGATCGGTGCTGACATCAAAAATATTGACGATATTGGGGTGCTTTAATCGAGCACATATAATCGCTTCTCGCCGGAATCGCTCTAACAAATCGCTTTCTTGCTGCCATTGGGAATTTAAAACTTTGATCAACACCTGGCGCTCAAGCGCAAGTTGCTTTCCGGCATAGACGGTCGTGATGGGGCCCCGGCTAAGTTCTTTTAAAATCGCATAGCCTTCAATTTTCATCGACAATGCCCCATTCCTTCAAACGGTATTGCAGCCAGCGACGGGATACATTCAGCATTTGCGCTGCTTTAGTGCGGTTGTTCTCGGCCACTTCCAAGGTTTTTAGAATGGCGTGTTTTTCAATCTCTTTCAGCGGCTTGCCAATTAAATCACCCTCCGGGCGGGAGCGAGTTAAATGAAATAAGTTCGCAGAAATTATTGGTTCTTTCGCCAGAATCGCTGCCCGTTCAATGGCATTTTCCAATTCGCGAATATTACCAGGCCAGGAATAGTTTTTTAACCGATCGATCGCTTCACTGGTAAACCCGTTCAACTGTTTTTTGTTCTTGAGGGAATATTTTTGTAAAAAGTGATCGGCTAACAAAGGAATATCCTCTTTGCGTTCCCGCAGCGGCGGCATTTTAATATTAATAACATTTAACCGGTAATATAAATCTTCGCGAAAATTCTCTTTGTCAACTTCCTGCCATAAATCTTTATTGGTTGCAGAAACAATTCGCACATCAACATTGCGAATACCGCTTTCCCCAACCCGTTTTATTTCGCCTTCTTGAATAACGCGCAAGAGTTTTGTTTGGATGTTTTTGTTAATATCAGCAATTTCATCGAGAAATAAAGTGCCGAGGTGGGCTTCCTCAAATAACCCGGTTTTATTTTCGAGTGCGCCGGTAAATGCCCCTTTGACATGGCCGAATAATTCGCTTTCTAAAAGATTTTCCGATAAGCTGCCGCAGAACAGCGGGATGAATAAATGATCTTTGCGCGAAGAATGGGCATGAAGCGCGCGTGCAACCAATTCCTTACCGGTGCCGCTTTCTCCCTCAATTAAAACCGAGGCAGCAGAATCGGCAACATCGTTGATTAATTCCAGAATGTTCGTAATTACCCGGCTTTTGCCAATGATCTCCGGAAAAGAATCATGAAGAGAGATTTGCTTGCGAAGCCGCAGATTTTCCGATTGTAATTGTTCAAACAGTTGGGCATTTTCCAGGGCAATGGCTGCCTGACTGGCAAACGCGCGGAGGAACTGCAAACTCTCATCGGTAAATTGCCCGGCATCGACCCGGTTGTCCATATAAATTGCTCCCAACAATTCCTCTTGCCGAATTAACGGTGTGCACATCACAGAGCGAATATTTTGCAACACGATGCTTTCCGCACCGGAAAAACGCTGATCCTCCTGAGCATCGACCGCAACGACCGGCTCTCCTTTTGCAAGCACCTGGTTTACCACGCTGCTGGAAAGCTCTCGAATGGAAGAAATACTTTCCTGGCTAATATTCCTGGCGGTAACCGCTTCAAAATCAATAGTTTGCCCGGATGTTTTCAAAAGAATAAACCCGCGCTCGGCCTTTAATACTTGCATGGCAATATCCATTACCCGATCTAATAATACCGATGTCTCGCGAACGGAATTAATCTCTTTGCTGATGGTTAAAAGCGCTTCAAAAGGGTTTTGGGGAGACATTTCTTTCTCTCTAAATAAAGACTGCTTTATATAAATTCGACAAAAATGAATATATTTGAGGTGAAAATGAAAATCAACTTGATTAAATAGAATTACTGAAAAAATTTTTTTAAAAATGCCGGAAAAAGTTATTTGAATTTTAAATATTTCTATTTATATTCACGTCTCTCCTTACCAAGCCCACCGAAAAAAGGGCAGGCAGGAAGTTTCTGCCTGCCCTTTATTTTTTATTCAAATGGGAGAAAAGATACAATTCTAAAAGAGCAAAAAGTTGGTTAGCCAAATTACTCTATTTGAAGCCCATTCATATCTTCGAACATCGCTTTAATTCCCCAGCCGCCAAAACTTTCCGATACTGCCATCCACAGCTCGTTTTTGCCTTGTTTTAAGGGTAGATAAATCTCATCGAAATAGCCAATCGTTCCCAGGTAACGATAATCTCGTGACTGGTAATTATTATTGCCGCTATAGAGTAATTGCTCGTTTAAATACGCTTTTATTCGATCGCTGTAACCGAATTTTAATTTTTTAACCTGCTCTGTTTCCGAAATAATAATCACTTTTGCAAATGCAGTATTACTTCCCCGCGAAATTCCCTGAACGCGAGCAAGATTTACAAGCCCGGTGTATTCGCTCTTTAGTGTTTGCCAGGTCAAATTAGTTCTGTCAATAGTGGAAAGCGAAGAGGTGTTTTCTAATACCGCTTCATCAAGCGTATTTGAAATTTGCCAATGCATGATTGTTCCTGCCGCTACCGGTTGTGGTTGTTTTACCGAAGAGTTTAACACCGGCGGTTGTTCCATTGTTGTGTAATTAAAATTGGAAAAATAGGCCGGGGCAAAATTACTGGCAACTAATCCAATCGTACCGGGTTTGATGTCTCTTTTTAATTCATGTGCGATAAATTTAGGTGTTTCCATATCTTTGATGTAAAACTCCGCCTGCTTACCGGAGACGACAATTTTTACCGGCATCCACTGGTTGAAATCATAAGTCACCGGTGTTCCGTAACCTTCACCGTGATATAATTGCCAGCCGGACAATCCATTAAACACCGGGGTATATTGATTGGCGTCCGGATTTCCGGATTGATGCGGCCGCAAATAAAATTCTTCGTAATTACTGCCATCTTGAACTCGCCAAACAGCGCCCATAAACCCTCGCTCTCTACTAAAAGCAATATCGAATTTGATGACACCGTCAGTAAATTCAGCATCTTTTATAAGTGCTTTTCCACCCTTTAAATAAAGGCTTTGGCGTCCCAGGTAATTCTCTACTCGGCTTTCGCGTGCACTTATTTCCCAACGCTCGGAATCAAAAGGAATAGTTTGAGAGAAACTAACGGCTGTAATCAAAATACTAAAAAAGATGATTAAAAGATTTCGTCTAAAAAAAATCATGAAATTGGCCTCCGTTTTTGTTATGTTCAAACTCGTCTTCTACGAAACCTGTTTGGTTAAGGTGCATTATTTTTAATCAGAAAGGATTACGTGAACAATTTTGTCGAGGTTGAAGCCTATAAAACTGCAACGGTCTAACTATTTTTTCCTGTTAATATTTGCGACTTTAATCCTGGTTCGTATCTTCAGCGATTTTAATGGGTTATATGGCCAGGATAGCCACGAGTATTTTCGCTATTCCAAACGCCTGGCGGATTTCTTTCAGAACGGAACACATCCCGGTGATTATTTTTGGCCCATTAATTTTCCATTATATGGAGCATTTTTTTCTTTTTTGATACCGTGGGATGTTTTTGCCCGGCAGTTGGTGTCATTGCTTTCGTTTGTTTTAATCATTTTTTATACCTATCGGATGATACGCTTTTATCATTCTAAAGGAAATCAGCAAACGATTTATGTTTACCTCGGTCTGGTTTTATTTCCTTCGCCGTTTCTTTTTCAAAGCGCATTTTTGGTGATGTCCGATATGCTGGCAACGGTTTTTAGTATCGCTGCGATTTTTCATATTTTGCAATATCGCCGAAATGTGAAAGTCGGCGATTTTTTACTCGCGGTTTTTTTTAGTGTCTCAGCAGTAATGACACGTTATCCCACGGCGATCTTGCTGTTGTTGCCGGTCGTTTTGTTAATTTTTACTTTTGCGAAAAATTTCCGATTTACCAATTTGTCGGTTGCGGTATTAATTACCATTATATGTTTGCTGCCTCATTTTTTGATTCGAGGTTGGCAGTCGGGTGATTTTCTCGGACATCAATGGCTGCAAACCTGGTCGGTTAAAAACTGGTTTCTTTCGGAATTTACGACTGTCGATGGC
>CAXHHS010000394.1:0-6654 GCA_964015645.1 uncultured bacterium | reverse complement strand
TGTTGTTGATGGTAATCGCGGCACTCGTCGCGCCATTTAACGGCACATTTGTGTCCACAGATTGCGGGTTCACCAAAATACTGGCGTTTTGCGCCTGCAAGCCCAGGGAGCAAAACATCATTATAATTGGCAAAACAAAAAGTTGATAACGAATCTTCATTCAATCCTCCTTACATCAGTCAGCGCGGATTTGTTTAAATCCGGCCCGAAAATAATACAATGACTGCGGTGAAATCGTTATATAAATCAACAATCGTAAAAGCAATTTGTATCCAAAAAACAATTGCAGCAAGTAAGACACAGCCGCTAAATTACCGGCAGGTTAGGAACATAATAAACCGGGATAACAATTTAGAATTGTTAGAACGTTGAAGGCATTAGAAAGTCCCAATAATCAGGGAAACTCTACGTGATGTAAATCACCATCCCGAAAAAACTTAATTTTAAAAATTGATTCATTTTTCGATTTGACTTTCAAAAGCCGCGGCTGTAAATTGGGGCGCTTTTTGAGATGGGGCCGTAGCTCAGTTGGGAGAGCGCAGCGTTCGCAATGCTGAGGTCAGGGGTTCGATTCCCCTCGGCTCCACAGAATATTTAGATAAATGCCAGGTCCCACGCAATGGAACCCCGCCGAACCCCGCCAGGTCCGGAAGGAAGCAACGGTAGGTGGTCAGTCTATGTGCCGTGGGGTTACCTGGCTTTTTTATATAATCGATTCCCGGAATATTTGAGACAATTCTTATGACGTACATCGTTCTCGCGAGAAAATGGCGGCCCATGCAGTTCGAAGACGTGGTAGGACAGGAGCATGTTAGCCGTACGTTGATGAATGCCCTGGAGCAAAACCGGTTAGGCCATGCCTTCATTTTCTCCGGGCCGCGCGGTGTAGGCAAAACCACTACGGCACGATTGTTGGCCAAAGCGGTCAATTGCGAAAACCAACCGGCGATCAATCCTTGTAATCAATGCCAAACCTGCACTTCGGTAACCGGCGGGAATAATTTGGATGTCATCGAAATAGATGGCGCCAGCAATCGCGGCATCGATGAAATTCGCAATTTGCGCGAGAATATTCGCTTTGCCCCGGCGGTGGCAAAGTATAAAATTTACATCATTGATGAAGTTCACATGCTTAGCAAGGATGCGTTTAATGCGCTTCTCAAAACACTGGAAGAACCGCCTTCCCATGCAATTTTCATTTTCGCTACCACCGAAATTCACCGTGTTCCGCTCACGATTCTTTCACGCTGCCAGCGGTATGATTTTAAACGAATACCGACAGCCACAATTACCGGTCAACTGGAAGAAATTGCCGGACAGGAAAAAATCAACATCGATAAAGAAAGTTTGTTGTTAATTGCCCGGAAAGCGGATGGCAGCATGCGCGATGCCACCAGCATTTTAGACCAAATTACCTCTTTTGCAAAAGAAAAACTGACGGTTGAAGCGGTTCGAGAATCTCTTGGCATTATCAGCGAGGAGCTTTATTTCGAGTTTACCGATTTGATGCAGACGAAAAATGATGGCCAAGTCATTTTTTATGCTCAAAAAATAATGCAGCTGGGGCACGATTTGATGAACTTCATCCAGGGATTAGAGGAACACTTTCGCAATCTTTTAGTGACCAAAGCAACCGGCGGCACCAATCTTTTGGAAACCTCCGATTACTACAAAAGCCTGTATGAAAAAAATAGCGCACAATTTTCCGGGAAGGATCTACTGCATTATGTCGATATTTTAGCGCAGAATGAGCAACTACTTAAATTCAGCGAAAACCCGCAGTTAATGCTGGAATTACTGCTGCTAAAATTAACCCATAAGCCGCTGAGCGTTGAGCTTGATGAATTGCTTAAGCTGCTCAAAAACATGCCAGATAACCCAGGCTCCGGCGGAACACCGGCCTCCTCCCCTACCCCACCGCCGTCATCGCCCTCACCCGCGACATCCGGGCCGGGCAATACGCCATCGACAAAACCACCGGTAACATCTTCATCCCCGCCTGCCAGGCCAGCGCAGGGTTCACCGCCGTCCGCTTTTTCGGAAGAGACACCGCCTAAAAATCATTTCACGGGACTCCAATCATTAAAATTACCAGGTGCGGAACCGGAACCATCCCAGGCGGCTGAGACTGTTGTTGAAACCGCACCGGCGGAATCCGAAACGGCGCTGAATATTTCCCTGGATCAAATCAGCGGTTCCTGGAGTGAAATTGTCGCAGCTGTCAAAAAGGAGAAAATCGCCCTGGCCTCTTTTTTACAGGATGGCGTTCCATACCAATTAGCGGGAAATACATTGCAAGTGGCGTTCGATCCCAAAACCGGTTTTCACATGGATCATGTACAGAAAAACGCGAAAATCATCGAAGCCGCTCTGAAAAACAAGCTGCAAAACACCATTAAAATTCAATGCCTTAAACTAGATTTTGAGGATAAAGGGATTCAAAAGCAGGTTCAATCACCGGAAGAAATTTTTGAAAGCATGAAAGATAAAGAACCGGTGTTAAAGAAAATTATCGATCTATTTGATTGCGAGAACCTGGAGGAATAAAAGAAATGTAAACGAACCTCCCGGAGGTTTTAAGCCAAGCTTGAAGTCGAATTAGTTATGTAATAATTGCCAATAAGCTATATCACAAAATAGTTCAACCTCCGGGAGGTTTTTCTACCTAAAATCAGGAGAAAAAATGAAGCCCAATTTAACCGATTTAATGAAAAAAGCCCAGCAAATGCAAGACGATATGAAGCGCACCCAGGACGAACTCGCGAAAATCACCGTAGAAGGTACGGCTGGCGGAGGTATGGTTAAAATAACTGCAAATTGTCAAAACCGGATTATTAATATTGAAATAGAACCGGAAGTAATTGACCCTGAAGACAAGGAAATGTTAGAAGATTTAATTACAGCAGCGACAAATCAAGCGCTGGAAAACGCCCAGGCACGTGCGCAAGAAGAGATGCAAAAATCGATGGGACCTTTGATGGGTAACTTACCGGGCGGATTTAAAATACCGGGGCTGTAATGAACGCTATTCCCCAACCACTACAACAATTAATTGCCGAATTAGGCCGCCTTCCGGGTATTGGGCGAAAAACTGCCACGCGACTGGCGTTTCATATTCTGAACAACAGTGACCAGGATAGCCAGGAGTTAGCGAAGGCAATATTGCGCGTTAAAAATGAGATTAAGTTGTGTTCCACTTGCTTCAATTTTACCGAAAGCGATCCCTGCGCTATTTGCAGCGATGAAAAACGCAACAAAAAACTGATTTGTGTGGTTGAAGACCCGCAGAATATTTTGTTGATCGAAAAGACAAACGAGTACCGAGGGGTATATCATGTTTTGGGCGGCATCATTTCTCCCCTGGATGGCGTTGGGCCGGATGATTTGCGCATCAAAGAATTGCTGGGCCGTCTGGAAGCAGTTGAGGAAATTATTATCGCCCTGAATCCCAGCACGGAAGGTGAAGCGACTTCGATTTATTTGGCGCGGCTGCTTAAACCGCAAGGTATTAAAATTACCCGCCTGGCACGAGGCATTCCACTAGGCAGCTCCCTGGAGTTTGTTGATGAGCTTACCTTAAGCAAAGCATTGCAATCCCGAAGTGAGATTTAGATTTTCATCGCTGAGGGCGAAGAGCCGAGGGCAAAAGATTAAATCCTCAAAGTTTAACACCACCTCATTAAAATTATGATCGATAGTTTAAAAACAAATGATGACTTTAAAAAACTGGTTGAAGATAGCACCAATAAACCGGTGTTTTTGTTTAAACATTCTTCTGCCTGCCCGGTATCGGCGCGGGCATGGCGGGCATTTTCCGGTTTTGCGGAATCGGAAGCTAATGCGGGTTTCTGGCGAGTGCTGGTTATCGAAGATCGCCCGCTATCTATGCAAATTGCAGATGACACCGGGATTCACCATCAATCGCCGCAGGTAATTTTATTTTATAAGGGCGAGCCGCTTTGGAACGAATCTCACTGGTCGATTAGCGAGAAAAGCCTTTCGGCAGCGCTGTCTTCTGTGAAAGAAAAAGGATGAAGTTTGAAGGATAAAGAATTCTTCTTCTTTCATCAATACATTTTAAAGAAACTTCTTCACTTCCTTCAAAAAACCGGTTGGCGCTTCGGCATGTACCCAGTGCCCGGCGTTCGCAACGGTTGCCAATGCTGCGCCTGGGAACAGCGATTTAATTTTCGGCATATCCTCATCCAAAATATAATTGGAATTTTTCCCACGAATAAATAATGCCGGTTTATCAAAGCGCCCCTCGGAAGCAATGCCATCTGTTATCAATGACAAATTTTTAAAAATAACCGGTAAATTCGGCCGCCAGGAGAATGGATTTCCCTTTTCTCGAATGAGGTTCTTTAATAAAAAATTTCTTAGAGCCGAATCCGGAATTGCTTCAATTAATTTATCATTAGCTTCTTTACGAGATTGAATTTGGGTGATATCTAGCGATAAAAGCGAACCGATAAGGTTTTCAAAAAAGCCGGAGATGTATTTTTTCGGTGCAATATCAACAACGATAAGTTTTTGAATTTTATGGGGATACGAAAGCGCCAGGGACATCGCAACTTTTCCCCCCATCGAATGGCCAATCAACCCCGGCTGCCGGATTTCTTCATCCAATAGAAATTCATTGACATCGGCTGCCATTGCCGGATAATCAAACACTTCATTGTGCGGCGAGCGGCCATGATTGCGCATATCTAACAGGTAAACGTGATGTGTTTCTGCTAATAGTTTGCCAATCGACACCCAATTATCGGATGCGCCCATCAAGCCATGCATGATGACGATTGGGGGGCCTTTGCCAAGTTCGCGGAAAAATAGTTTCATTATTAAAATAGGCAGTAAGCAATTTACAAGTTGCCTACTTACCAAACTTTTTAGGTTTCGACTTCGCCGGGTTAGGAGAAGTATTGTTCAGGAATTAACCTTCTCCCGGCATAACCTGCTTCAATTTCGTGATAGTATTGGATATCGGCTTCATCACTGCGCCAGCACAGGAAGACGGTTTTACCATCAATTATGGCCGGAAAATCTACCAGGCCGATGGCAAAACTCCAATCTTTATAATAACATCCCAGGTTTTCTAATTCCCCGAAATATTCTTGTAGTTTTTCCAGCAAGGCTTCTACCTGGGGATGGCCTTCCGCTTCATCGCCTAACATCGTTACCATCGTGCGGATTTCGTGGCTGATATTCAAAATATCGGACACAATTTGTTTTACCAGCGGCAGGGTTTGTTTTGCCTCGGTGGGAGTGAATAATTTCTTTGGTGTAAAATCCATTTAAACTTCCAGAAACATTCGTGCCGGGTCTTCCAAGAATTCTTTCACCCGCACGAGAAAGCTAACCGACTCCCGGCCATCGATAATACGGTGATCGTAGGAGAGGGCGACATACATCATCGGTCGCACAACAACTTCGCCGCCGATAACCATTGGGCGATCCTCGATTTTGTGCATGCCTAAAATAGCCGATTGTGGGGCGTTAATAATCGGGGTGGACATCAAAGAGCCGAACACGCCTCCGTTGGTAATGGTAAAGGTTCCGCCGGTCATCTCTTCAATGGTTAATTTATTATCGCGAGCTTTGGTTGCCAGGCGCACCACTTCTCTTTCGATGTCAGCAAGCGATAATGAATCGGCGTTGCGAATCACCGGCACCACCAGGCCGCGTGGTGTGGAAACGGCAATCGATATATCGCAAAAATCGTGATAAATGATATGATCGCCATCGATTTGAGCATTTACCGCCGGCCACTCTTTTAACGCAAGGCAGCAGGCTTTGCTAAAAAAGGACATAAACCCCAGGCCGATTTCATGTTTTTCTTTAAACATTTCTTTGTATTTGGCGCGGAGTGTTTTAATCGCCGTCATATCAACTTCGTTAAACGTCGTTAGCATGGCGGTTTCATTTTTTGCTGCGACCAATCGTTTGGCAATCGTTTTCCGCAGGGTGGACATCCGCTCCTGGCGAACTTCCCTTGCGCCCGCTGTCGCCGCCGGTTGGGCTTTTACGGCTGGTTTATCCGGTTCCGATGTTTTAGCCGTATCGGTTTTTGCCGGAGCTTCAGGTGATTGTTTTTTAAGGTTTTGCACAGCCTTTTGAGCATCGTCTTTGGTAATGCTTCCACTCGGGCCGCTGCCGGCAACCTGCTCAACCGGTATTCCGGCCTCTTTCAGAATATTGGCTGCGACCGGTGTCATTTTTGATTTGCTATTTCCGTCTGCCAAAGCCCCCGATGAGGGCACAGATGCCGCTTCGCTTTTGTCCTCAGTCGAGGCAGACGAAGATACAGCTTGTCCATCTCCGGTGATTTCTGCGATAACGGTTCCGACGGCTATTGTTTCGCCTTCTTTTACCAGCGTTTTTAGCGTGCCGCCCTGTTCAGCGGGAATTTCGAACGAGGCTTTGTCGGATTCGATTTCACAAAGCAAATCATCGGCAGAAACTTGCTCCCCGTCTTTTTTTAGCCATTGGGCCAGTATTACTTCGGTAATCGACTCTCCAACGGCCGGTATTTCTACTTTGTGTGTTGCTCCGGTGCCATCGGAAGGCAAATGTTTCGATTTCGAAGCCTGTTGTTCATTCGATTCCTGTCTCTTATACACATCTCCGAGCCCACGAGACTCCATTGCCTCTCGT
>CAXHHS010000393.1:0-6664 GCA_964015645.1 uncultured bacterium | reverse complement strand
TCTCCTCCCTTCGACAAGCTCAGGACAAGCCTTTGTAAGGAGGGGAATTTTGGAAATTGAATTTGCAATGACACTAATCAGCCTCCAAAGGAGGGGGCAATATGAAAACGATTATCGGAACCCTAATATTCTGTTTTTTCCTTACTTATACCGGTTTTGCACAGAGCAACGGAGACTGCCTCGACTGTCACGACGACCCGGAATTAACCATGACCAAAGATGGCAAAGAGATTTTGCTCGATGTAAATCCGAAACGATTTTCAGCATCGGCGCACAAAGAGGTTACCTGCATCGAATGCCATGTGGGATTTGATCCCGATGAAGAGCCGCACAAAGAAGTGATTACGCCGGTAGATTGCGCTTCCTGCCACGAAGAAGCGGCAAAAGATTTTACCCACAGCGGACATTTTAATGAGATAAGCTGCACTTCCTGCCATGAGAACATACATCGCCCTGAGCAGTTGGCGCAAATCATTACCAAATGCGAGGACTGCCATAAACAACCGGCAGCGGATTTTAAAAGCAGCATTCACTTTACGGATGCGAATGGCCCTGCCTGCTACGATTGCCACTCGCCGCATCGAGCAGAAATTGCCGGGGCGGAGAATTGCCTTTCCTGCCACGCTGAAACGGAATTCGCCGAGAAGAACGGAAAAACCGATAAACTCGATTTTATCCGCGCTTACCAGGAAAGTATCCATGCGGAGAACATCGAATGCAGCGACTGCCACAGCAGCCATGCCATTTTTCCGGTAGATTCTTCCGCCTCGCCGGTCAACCGGCAAAATATTGTGCAAACCTGCAATGAATGCCACGATGACGTGGTAGTAGATTTCCTGGCATCGGAACATGGCAAAGCATTTGAGTCCGGGTTTGAAAACGCACCCAATTGCAGCGATTGCCACGGCGAGCATGAAATTTATCCCATTACCGATAGCCGTTCCGAGGTTAGCCGCCAACATGAAGTGGATGCTTGTTTAAAATGCCACCTCGATACACCGGAAGTAACCGAGCGCATGACACACTCCGCCGGTTTCATCGCCGGTTACGAAACCAGCATTCATGGCAGAAAATTTTACGAAGGCGATTCCACTGCCGCTATTTGCAGCGATTGTCATGGCGCGCATACACCAATGAAGGCCTCCGATGCCAATTCATTGGTCAGCAAATTTAACATCGCTGCGACCTGCGGAAAGTGCCACGAGGAAATTGCCGCCGAGTTTGAAGCCAGCATTCACGGTGAAGCATTGCTGCAAGACATCAAAGATGTGCCAACCTGTACCGACTGCCACGGCGAGCATAATATTTTGGAGCCGGCATTGGCGGCATCTCCGGTTGCACCGCAAAATGTTTCCCAAGAAGTATGCGGCCCTTGCCATGAGTCCGTTAAACTCACCCAAAAATATGGCATTTCTTCGGATCGCTTTTCCGCCTACAACGATAGCTATCACGGGCTGGCAGTTCGGTTTGGCGATGTAGAAGCCGCCAATTGCGCTAGCTGCCACGGCGTGCACAATATTCTGGCTTCTACGGATCCCAATTCCAGTATTCATCCTGAGAATCTTGCCGTTACCTGTGGCGAGTGCCACCCGGGCGCTAATAAAAATTTTGCTATCGGTAAAGTCCACATCACCGGCGAAGCGGATAATGACCAGTTGATTTACTGGATTTCGACGATTTACATCATCCTCATTGTGGGTACCATTGGCGCAATGCTGCTCCACAACTTGCTGGACTGGATTCGCAAAATGAAGGAGAAATACCAGGAGCGCTATTATACACCGGCACATTACCCGTCAAAATCGGTTCCGAAGAAATTCGTGCGGATGACGCTGGAAGACCGCATTCAACACTGGGGGCTGATCGTCAGCTTTTTTGCACTCGTCATTACCGGTTTTATGCTGACATTCCCGGAAGCCTGGTGGGTTATTTGGATTCGCAAAGCCGGCGGCGAAGGGCTTTTCGAATTACGCGGGCTGCTGCACCGTATAGCGGCAGTGGTAATGATTGCGGTAACGCTGTATCACACTTATTATTGCCTTTTTACCAACCGCGGGCGGCAATTTATCCGCGATATGCGCTTTGGCTGGCAAGATATTAAAGATATGGTGGTAATGCTGAAATATAATCTTGGCCTCAGCAAAACCCGCCCGCGCTTTGGGCGCTTTAATTACATAGAAAAAAGCGAATACTGGGCATTGGTATGGGGCACGGCGATTATGACGCTGACGGGAATTGCGCTGTGGTTCGAGAATCAATCGATGGCCTGGTTTTCCAAACTATTTGTCGATGCTTGTGAGACGATCCATTATTTTGAAGCCTGGCTGGCCTTTCTGGCAATTGTCGTCTGGCACTTTTATTATGTCATCTTCAATCCCGATGTGTATCCCATGAACTTTACCTGGTTGACCGGCAAGGTAACGGAGGAGGAAATGGAGCATGAACATCCGCTGGAGTTAGAACAGTTGCGGAAAGAGGAGGAAGAGATTGATAGTTAAGCGGATTCATAACTCGTTACGATCTTAAAAATAATTTCCCGCCTTACAAAGGTGGAAAATTTTAGACATTTTTACAGCAAATCACACGATAGAGCCATACAGCGAGAATAAAAACCTTGATACTTTCAATCGCAATCCGTACTCTATAAATAAACCGAGGATCACTATATGAAACTTAAACTCCCTCGTTCAACCCAAAACTGGATCACTCTCATCGGCGCGACCATTGCCCTCATCAGCTTTTCGATGATCGTATTCTTGTTTACGATTTCGGTATTCTGGCGCACCGGCCACGCGTATTTAGGATTGGTAATTTATATTCTTCTGCCCTCAATTCTCATCCTGGGATTGTTGTTGATTCCCATTGGCATGTGGTTTCAAATTCGCCGGGAACGGAAATACGGTATCTCCGACCGACCACCTTGGCCGAGAGTCGACTTAAACGAAAATCGCCATCGAAACGCTTTTTTTGTTTTTGCGTTTGGCACTATGATTCTTTTGTTTGTATCCGCCGTGGGTAGCTACGAAGCATTTCACTTTACGGAATCAACGACCTTTTGCGGTACCGTCTGCCACGATGTAATGAGTCCCGAGTTTACCGCTTATCAGCACTCTTCACATGCTCGCGTCGCTTGTGTGGCGTGCCATGTTGGCTCCGGGGCGGATTGGTATGTACGCTCCAAACTTTCCGGCGCCTACCAGGTTTATTCTACTTTAGCGAATAAATACCCTCGCCCCATTCCAACGCCTGTTCAAAACTTGCGCCCGGCCCGGGAGACTTGCGAAACCTGCCACTGGCCGGAAAAGTTTTATGCCCGAAAACTACGCCTGGAAAGCCACTATATGTTTGATGAAGATAATACCCAATGGGATATCCAAATGTTAATGCGCATCGGCGCGGAACATTCGGCACGAGGATTGGAAGAAGGCATTCACTGGCACATCAACCCCGATGTTAAGATTGAATATATCGCCAAAGGCGAGAAGCGAGAAAAGCTGCCCTGGGTGCGCTATACCAATCTCAAAACCGGGGAAACTACCGTTTACAATGATGAAGATGATCCGCTTGATGAAGCGGAAATCGCTGCCAAAGAAATCCGCGAGATGGATTGCATGGATTGCCATAACCGTCCTTCGCACGATTATCGCCCGCCGATCACATTTGTGAATACTGCGATTACTGCTGGAGAAATTCCGCAGGAGTTGCCGGAGATCAAACAACTCGCTATCGAAATTTGTGATGCCGAATATGGCAGCGCGGATTCGGCAATGGCAGCAATCAAAGACAAAGTTTACGAATTTTATAAAGAAGATTACCCGGAGATTTTTGAAGATGACAAAGACCTGGTAGATAAAGCGGTTAAAGGGCTTCAAGCAGCGTTTTCCAAAAATATTTTCCCGGATATGAAAGTGCGGTGGGATGTTTATCCCAATCACATCGGACACCTGGATTACGATGGCTGTTTCCGCTGCCATAACGACACCCACGCCAGCGAAAGCGGAAAGGCAATTTCTATGGATTGCAACCTCTGCCATTATATTACCGCCCAGGGAACGCCGGGAGAAATGGAATATGCCAGCGCCGGGCAGCCATTGGAGTTTATGCACCCGGATGGTGAGGAAGACTGGAAAGACGGTCTCTGCACTGACTGTCATAGCGGCGTCGAGCCTTGATTTTTACTGAACTGTAAAACTAACAAATCGAGGAATTTTTTGACGATTTGGCGATGTTATTTACAACTGCAAAACACATTTTTTCGCTAAATCACCAAATCGCTAAATCTATAAAGACGACCTAAACCCAAATAAGGAGGATTCGTAATGAAGTTCATCGTTTTTCTGTTGATGTTTTTACTATCCGGTTTTGTCTTCGCCCAGGAGGAGGAAGATGATGATGCCGATGACTCCGGCGTTCTTCAATACGTTGGTGTTAAAGACTGCCGGAGGTGTCACAAAAAGGTGGAGCAAGGCGAGCAGTTTAAAATCTGGTCGGAAAGCGCTCATGCCAAAGCGTTCGAAACCCTAAAATCCGAAGAAGCTGCTAAGATCGCTAAAGAGAAAGGACTTACCGTTGCCGCGCACGAAGCAAAAGAATGTTTGCAATGCCACGCCACCGGTTACGATGCAGAACCTGCGATGTTAGGTAAAAAATTTAGCGTGGAAGAAGGGGTGCAATGCGAAACCTGTCATGGCGCCGGCTCAAAGTACAAAAAGAAGAAAATTATGAAAAGCCGCGAATTATCGTTAGAAAATGGAATGACGGCGATTTTTGTGGATGACGGCTCAGCAAAAAAACAGTGCCTGGAATGCCATAACGAAAAAAGCCCCACGTATAAAGAATTTAATTTTGAGGAAAGCTGGGAGAAAATCGCCCACCCGGTTCCCAAGGATAAAAAAGATTAACCTTTAATTTTACATCAAAAATGGGAGGTGAATCATGTTTACAAAAAGTGAATTGCCATTTGCACAATGGAGTTATGAAATCCCGGAAGGAGAAATTCGGCGCTTATTAAAATACCAGGTTAAATATTACTTTGGCGGCGGCTTACCCGGCGCGCTGCCAACCAAAACGCTGGCAACCATTGTTCGCAACATCGGCGCAGATTTATTAGAAGAAATCGGCAGTGGGAACAATGCTGCTGCGCTGCAACTGTTTAATTACAACAAAACATCCGGTTCCGATGGGCTTCGGAAATTACTTCTCAAACATCTGGTCGAAAGGCAGCACCTTCCCTTAAATCCTGAAACCGATTTCCACAATCTTATCATTACATCCGGCGCCCAACAAAGCCTTTATGCGATCCTGGATGCCACTATTAATCCCGGGGACTATATCCTGAGTGCCGCCCCCAGCTATCTTGGTTTTGTGACCCCGGCGGTAAAAATGGGTGGCAAAGTGCTGCTCTGCCCCAGCGATGAAAACGGCATTATCGTCGATGGGGTTTTAAAAGCTATCGACGCTGTAAAACGCCACGCCAACACCACTCCCAAACTACTTTACGTTATATCAGATAGCGATAACCCCAAAGGTACCACTCTCCCCCAGGATCGCCGGAAGGCATTGTTTGACATTGCTCAAAAAGAAAACATTCTTATTATCGAAGACGGGGCGTACAAGGAAATCCAGTTTGGCAAACAGCGCCTTACCCCCATTAAATCCTACGATACGGATAACGCTGTCGTTGCTTATGTCGCGTCCAGCAGCAAAGAGGCCGGGGTGCTGCGATTAGGGTATTCCGTTTTCCCGGCTGAATTGCGCGAAATAGTGGAAAAAGCACGCGGTTTCTATGATTTGTGCAGCCCCATGCTAATCCAGGAAATTGCCGAAAGATACTATTCCCTTAACCTCGACGAAATGCTCACAAAGGAATTGGCGATTTACCGCGAACGCGCCAATGCTATGATTGAAGCCGTGGGACAATTTTTCCCGCAAGGCTCAATGACGCGTCCAACGGGCGGATTTTTTGTCTGGTGGGAAACCCTTCCCGGTGTGCCATTCGATGCCAAACAATTTAATGAAGCTGTCGCGATTCCCAATGAGGTACTGTTTGTTCCTTCACATGCATTCTATCCGCCAACCGGTTGGATTGTCGGTAAAAATGGCAAGCTAAAATCGTTTTTACCCCGCACCAATGGGATGAGGTTATCGTTCTCCGCAGTTCCCAAAGAACGGATTTGGGAAGGCATCGAGGTACTTGGGAACCTGTTAAAACGGCATTTGGGAAGATAATTTCTTTGGCTATTTCAACATTTTTAGAGGAATCCCCAAATTAATCGTGTCGCGTGATTCGTATTATGTATTTTTCTTTACACAACACGCATCACGCAACACTTTACACCGCTCCACTTCCGCCTCCGAATCGTCGCATATGTGATAGAAATCCCGGATGATTTATTGTTTTCAACAAAGGATGCCACAAAATCGCCTTCCCGCCACAGCTTTTCCTTATTCCAATTCTATAATTTATATAGAGTTAAGTAATTCTTTATTTCAAAAATTCACATGTTGTGGCATCTATTAATGTAACTGTTTTGTGCTGCCAATTCTTCTAAATGCTTTAATTATAAACTCTTATAACGATCGCTATTGAGTGGCATAAACTTTGAACCACCAATTATAACGATGCAGGAAAGGAGTATTACATCTGTCTCTTATACACATCTGA
>CAXHHS010000392.1:0-6671 GCA_964015645.1 uncultured bacterium | reverse complement strand
GGCAGCGTCAGATGTGTATAAGAGACAGCTTTGGCTGTTGCCAGGTTGTGATTGTTCAGGTTGATGTTCAGAAGGTCAATATACCAGGGAATTTTAGAGGAATCCAAAATGTAGGTATCAACAATTTCCCGTACAATCGGTAAGGTTGTTTTTTTTGAGTCATCGTGAACATCCTTGTTTTTTGCCAAAATCAGTTTTTTATATTCCTCTGCCAAAAGCCTTTCGAAAATCTCAATCGTAAAAATATCGCCGGATTTTAATCCGGTTTCAGAATCATCTTCATTCAATTTTGCACCTTTATGAATCCATTCCCAGAGAATGCTCATACGGATTTCCCCGGTTGCCATATCTTCCATTAGGTATAAAATATCGTCATTGTTAAAAAAGTCAGCCGGTTTTAGAGCCGCGGCTTGAAAGCCCTGGCTAAAGGCATTACCGTATTGTAACGCAACACTGAGCAAATTTCGTGCGCCGCGAATCGTTCTGGGAGCCGCTTCCAGGAGTACAAGGCCAGCGGCGTCTTCCCGGGAGTAGGTCAGTGGAGGAAATTTCCTGCCGAGTTGATTAGTTTCACCGATTTTTTCCCATACCGGTCGGACGATATGAACCATTTTCCAATGTGCTACCCATTTTCCACTGGCGCCTTCTTGCTGCTCGCGTTCTGCGCCGGCAACCGCTTTTTTCATGCTGTCTGCCACGCCTTTTTCCGAGCCGACAGGAATATTCGGTTCCATGCCGCCCTGCCAGAGGGCAAAATTTCCATTGATATCCGGGGTGTTTACGCAACGGCGTACACGATCTTCATAATTCCGCATATAGCCATAGGTCATCGTAATCGCTTCGATATTGGGATTAATAAAGCCTTGATCCCAGGCCATCGCATCAGCTACACTGTTGATGTAATCCCACCTGCCGGTGTTATATCCCACAAAGTGTTTGCCCAACGCTGCCCGAATTTCCATCAACTGAAAAGTGGCCTCCAATTGTTCCACCAACACATAAACTTTGATCGTTCCAACCGGAAGGCTGAGGTGATTTTCGAGCGCCGAAATCATCTCGTTCCACAACGCTGCTTCTTCCGCGGTTTGAATTTTCGGAAGATACAGCACGATGGAGGAACCATCTTTCTGCAATTGTTGATAGTTGTTCACGACATACAACGTCATATCAACGATTGAGGCAGAAAATCCCTTGCCGTTTTGATCGCGGATATGCCGGTCATCCAGGTGCAGGCCGCGGGCGCGAAAAATTTTGGTCGTAAAATTCAGTTGCGCTTCCCAATCCTCAATAATGTTTCTTCCGAAAAACCCTGCCGACCAGGTGTTCATCTCAACAGCAACCTGTTCGGATATTTTCATAAAAAGCGGGTCTTTGTGAATAGCCAATTTCAAATTACGTTGATTATCTAACGACATTGTGGTCACTTGTCCCAGGGCATCTTCGCCATCAAACATCCAGCCGTCCGCTCCGGAGAGCAGCGCATACGCGACATTGCGAATACTCTTTTCCAGCGGCGTATTGGGTTTCGCCCCGGGACCGGTTCCCTGGATCCATTGGCGCTGTAAATCTGACGGAATTTCAGAACCGGCAAACTTACCAGCCCGGGCGTCTTGCACTTTAATTGTGGTGCGGGGAATGTAATCATCCGGATCGAGGAAGGTGATTCGTTGCTTGTTCCAAAACCGCTCCATCCTCCGTTTGATTCGCTTATCCATAACCATTAGCCGCACGTCATTAAACTTCATTAACAACGCCAATGCGGCAATCGCTTCGGGGGTGTAAACATCGAGGTAGGTATTTTCCAAATTGCCGTGGATTTGTAACTTTGAAGATGTACTACTCATGCCAACCTCCTTTTCGTTTTATCTCCTACTCTAAAGCGCCAGCAACTTCCCTGATATTTCCCATTCATCGGAATGATTGGTGCTCCAACGATGTGAAAAATTGATATCCTTGCCGCTGGCAATAATATCGTTATTATTAAAATCCCAAATTTGGAAGCCTAACAATTCATCACGATTTGCCAGGCTCCAAAGGTTTTGAAAAACATTTTGCGCGTTGCGGATGGCATTTTCTACCGTGCCGACAATGCCATCGGTAAATTGAACAACACGATGCTCAAAGAATTTTTTTACTGATTCTTCAATATTATGAATATCGACCCTCCGCGGGTCAAAATGAGCTATGGATTGATTAATCGCATTTTCGACATAATTATTTAGTCTCGAATGCCCTGCTTCCGCACCATTATCGCTCACATTTCCTTGCGCCAGGAGCACGCTAAGCACACCCACAATTCCGGGAAAATGTGCCTCGAAATAAGGAATGCTCAGTGGCACTAAAGTCGTTTGCCACTTACCGATTGAGGCGGGAATTTTAATGATTTGATTACCGCTTAAACCGGAAACCGCCAGGTTGCCATGGCTGCCCGGTGAAAATTTAAATTTCGCTTCTCCCTCTAATTGAAACTCATTGGTGATTTTTACACAGGAGCCGTCAATTTTAAAAAAGATATTCCAAAGATATGGTGCAATATTATTCCATTTGTTTCCTTTGCGATGACAGGCCACGGTTTTGATGTCTATGCGAATGTTTAATGTTTCCATTCATAAACTTTCTGGCAGTTTAGCTGCAAGTTCGCACATTGCGGCAACCTTTATAGATAATCTTTTATTCTTGATTTCATAACCTGCTCATACCCGTCTTCATAAAATCGCTTTGCTTTATCGTAACTAACATGCATGATATTTACAGGATTATATTTCCCTTCTTTTATCACATAGATAAAGGTGCTGTCACTATTGTTTTTTACTTTGTGATTGGTTGGCAAGGCCAGGGAGGCAATTCTTAAATCCGTATTTATAAGCTTTGCAAAATCTAACTTGCGATAAAAATAACCGAAAAATCCGTCTGCATATCTTCGATTTTCAATCTTTACCGGAAACGTGGTGAAAAATGGCAGGCTCGAACTTGCTAGTAGTTTTATCTTTAGATCTTCGATAGAGGCAAATGCGTTAAATACAATGGCTTTGAAGAATTTTTGGGTTGAAAGAATTTTAACTTTTTGATTAATTATCGCTAAATTAAGTTTGCCGCCATACTGTGTCAAAAAATCCGGTTTAAGAATAAACGATAAACTTTCTTTTAACGTTGGTGGCCTTATGATGGAATTGTTTTTACAAATAGGGATGCGATCGTCAAACCATAAATCTCCCCGGCAACCGCATACTGTTAAAACAGAATGGATGCCGCCACCCGATGCGCCAAGAAACTGATCAACCGTTACCCCTAATTCTCTAAGCGCATCCATAACACCGGCATGAAACGTAATTCTGGCCCCTGAACCCGAAAGAAAAATGCCAACGGACATATCTCATCTCCTCCGTTTATGAAGTTTAACTTCTAAGGAGCAGCCCGCTCAATTTAAGGAGTTGGAAAGAAAAGATTTACCATGAATCAAAGAAGAATGTCAATATGGAATAACGCTTCACCCTGGTAAATATTTTTATTTTTCTCCACCTCCTTAATAGATTCCCTCTATTTTTTTTCTGCTATTTCCTTTCAAAATAATTATATCACAATTTATTTGGAATTAAAATCACATGCCAGTAAACAATAAAAAATATTGTTGTTTTCAGGGAAAAATAGGGGAGTTTTTTGGCGATATTTTAGTTGTTTCTATGATAAGGTTCGGCATAAAGATTTATGCTGGAAACCTGGAACATACGGCAAGCATTATCTTTATTTGGATTCCCACCGCCGGTTAAGGAATAACGCTAAAAATCCACCCATGGCTGAGGCAGTTTTCTTAAAACTGTTGTGCTTCGATCTCCCAACACCCTTGGCTAAAATGGGTATTTTGGCTAATTGGGCAGCGGCTTCTGCCTGGGTTTGAGTAAACAATTTCGGGGAGTTGCGAAATTCTTCAGCAAGTTTTTGTTTTTCGGAGAACATCTCTTCGGTAATAATCTTTCCAAAGGATCGCAAGTCAGCAATTTGGAATTCATGTTTTTTGAAAAGACGGTAAATCTCTTTAACCCGATCCATGGTGATATTTCTACCCAACGTATAATCCTCGAACCGGCCTTCCATTGCCAGCAAAGCAGTTTCCGCCAGGCAAGCATAGGAAACTTTTGGCGGCAGCCCAATGTTATATCCGAAATCGATATCGCCGGGAATGAGTACTTCTCCGCTTTCAATAATCAACACATCCGGGCGGAGGGCGGCTTCCGTTTTGTTGATATCCGGAGGGCGAGCCACATCGCAAATTACCGCCCCGGGTTTGCATTTGGAAATATCAATGACACGCTGCCCGAATGCCGAAGTTGTGGTTACAACCAGGTCGCAGTCTCCCAAATAATCGCCGGATTGAGTGGCAATGGTCACTTTGGCGTTTGGCGTCTCTTTTAATATCGTGCGTTTAAGTTCAATCAGGCGTTCCGGCTCGATGGATACCAGGACAACATCATGAATTGCCTGGGCCAGCAAACGGGAACAAACCGAACCGATAGAACCAGTAGCGCCGACAATCATTACTTTGCC
Source organism: uncultured bacterium (assembly GCA_964015645.1). Lineage (GTDB taxonomy): Bacteria > Calditrichota > Calditrichia > RBG-13-44-9 > J075 > CAXHHS01. Next base: position 2,129 of record CAXHHS010000392.1, on the reverse strand, counting down.
TTTAGTGAGATCAGTGGCACCCATTTTAACCACTGCTTGTTTGGCAGCCTCTAACGTTGCAGCAACCGTCAGGCTGTTACCGCTGGTGATGGCGATATCCGATTCATGTGCAACTGTAATTCCGGCATCTCCCACCACACTGGTAAATGCGCCCAGGCCCATTATTCGCGCTCCTTTTCGTTGCGCCATCAAAACGCATTTGTGTAAGCGGTCGTAGGTAAATCGCGCATCATGTTGCATCATTTGGCGAGGAGTGGCGGTCAGGGTAATGAGGTGGCCTTCGATGCGCTGGCCGGTTGCGGGAGATTTACCGCCGGTGATGCGCGAAAGATACATCGGCTGCAAATAGGCCGCGATTGTCTCCACCAGGCTGTCCGGCAAAAACCGCGTCCAGCGAAAGGTTGGATGTTTGTGAATAAATCTCACGTTTAACGGATGGATTACAAATGCAAAACGGTTAATATCTTTCTCTTTTGATTGCAGGTAACGAATGGCCGGCGACCACTCAATATCGGCGATCAGGTCGAGATAGGTGTCTTCATTTAATGGCGCCCGGGGGTCGTCACGCAGCGAAGCCAATACCGCTTCTAGGGTCGCATCTGACCAGCGGCCGAGGCCATTTTTCTTCTCCAATGAAGGCAGCATGGTGGCCAGAATTGAAGCGCCGCGTTGTTGTAAATCTTCGATATCCTCATCCGCTGCCCAATTTGCTACAATGGTTTTTCCTTTCAGATTATCCGGCGCAGTATGGCGAATGGCGGTAATATCACCGGCTAAAATATCTGCCCATTTAAACGGTTTCTCCATTCGCCCGTTAAGCTGCTGGTTGGAATTCGGTTGAAGATGCTGAAAGGGAATATCTTTTAAACGTTCCAGGGTGGGAGTTGCGGCTCGATTTAGCGTTTGCCGGCTTCCGACGCCGAAAACTCCGGGCAAACCGAAAAAAATAATCGGATCAGCATAACGAATTTGGGAACTGTGGCGTTCCAACGCCCTCGCCAATCCCCCGTTATTCAAACCGGGAATCATTAACACTCGCTTTTGGCTGAAGATGCCCGGCTCCCTGCGATCCGCCAGAATAACACACCCCAGCGGGTAATTCCACCCCGGATTCCCCGGCCATCGACCACCGGTGTTTTTTTTGCGGCTTTCGTAAGCGTTATTCCAATATCGTGAGGGCGTTTGGCGGGACCTAACTCCAGGTACGACGGTAATCCTTCCAGGCCGATGGCATCGACTCTGCCATCATTTTCCGTTATTAACTTTTTTGCTGTTTCGGAATTGCCATCGCAGCCCATCCGTTGTATTTGTATTTCCTCACCACGAAAGAAATAGGTTTGAATATTAGAATCTTTCCCCAGGTGAATAACCAGCACCTTTTTCATTAAATAAAATCTTTTGTTATGGTTGATGGTTTATGTTGAGTAATGATACCCCGAATTTAACAAGTGGTTGTGAAGTTCTTGTAAAGTTTTACTGATATCGTCTTTGTAATAGACCAACAACGCATCCGTTTCGCTGCCAACTAATTCCAAAAGGCATGGTTGCGCTTCCGTTACGGAACTATCCACTTTTTTTAAGGATTGCAAATTGATATCTACCGGTTCGGGAATTATTTGCACTACCGGAACAAGATCTAATTTCGTTATAAGTTGCATATATTCTTCTGCCGCCGGGTGCAATTGATCCTCATCGACGGGAAGTAAGAGATAATACCAGTTATCATCAACGCCGCTTTCAACGCGAGATGCTCTATCGATAGTCGCAACATTGATCGCCGGGAGGTAGCGCCCGTAAATTTTTGAGCCTTTGATCGCTTTGTTAGTAATTCCGGCTAAATTAGGCCGTTTTTCTGCCGGTGTTTCCCCTTTGCCAATCCCCCCGCCAAATTCAATAATGGTGTGCACGCCGTCTTTCAGTGCCTGCTGCATGTTCCAAATCCACTTTACGGGATTAAACAGTTGAAAGAAAAGATAGGCTTTTATCTTTGCCGGATCGTTTGCATCATGGTATTCACCGGTATAATTTGATAGCACTTTGATCTTTGGATTTTTGAACTCAATCGATTCCAAAAAAGGGCGGTATTTTTCAGCGGCTTCCACCATCAAATACGTATGGAAGGCTCCCTC
>CAXHHS010000391.1:0-6672 GCA_964015645.1 uncultured bacterium | reverse complement strand
AGATGCAATGGAGTCTCGTGGGCTCGGAGATGTGTATAAGAGACAGGTTCCTTTATTCAACACGCTTTGTACTGAGATGACACTATTATGCGCCTCAATAATTTTTTTGGTAATTGCAAGCCCCAGGCCTGCGCCGCTATTTGCGGAGCGGGTGCGGCTTTTTTCAACCCGGTAAAATCGTTCGAAAACAAAGGGGATGTCTTCCTGTGGAATTCCTTTCCCGGTATCGCTTATTTTAATGGCGATTTTATCATCGTTTGTTTGCGATAATTTTGCGGTTACGTTTCCATTCTCCGGTGTATATGTTAGTGCATTATCGATTAAATTGGTTAGTGCCCGCTCAATCATACCAATATCACCATAAACGAAAGGCAATGTTTTGGGGAATTGCGTTTTTAAGGCGATATTCCGTTTATCCGCACGTGGTTTGAATTTTAGCATTACATCCTGGATCAATTCTGCTAACGAGAACGGTTCCGGTTTTGGCTGAGTTTGTTTACCATCCAATTTGGATAACTCAAACAGTTCACTAACCAGTTTGCTTAATTGTTTGGCATTGTTGAATATTGTTTCCAGTAATTGCCGGCGTTTTGCCTCCGGGAGTTTCGGTTCCTGGATCAAAATGGTTTCCAAATATCCCTGGATGGCAGCCAGCGGGCTGCGCAAATCGTGAGAAATGTTCGCGACCAAATCCCGGCGCAATTTATCCTTGGTTTTCATCTCGTCGATATTGCTGACGATCGTATCGGCCATTTGGTTAAACGCCCCGGCAAGCTGCCCGACTTCATCATTGGCTCCGACAGGAATCCTCTGGTTAAGATCGCCTTTTTCGAATTTTTGAACAGCATCAGTCATTAGATTAAAGCGTTTCGTAAGCAGGAAAAATAATGTCAAGCCGATAATCCCGGCAATCAAAATCGTTAGCAATCCAATTTTAAGGGTTGCCCGGCCAACATAAGTATCCAACACCATGCCGAGCGCCGTGTGGGAATGTTCGTTGCCATAAATAACGTATAAATATCCCTGCGTAAAACCGCTAATAATAACCGGTGCAGCAGCAAACACCTTTTGGCAATTGGGATGGCAAGGATAATCGCCTTTGACCGGCATAGTGCCGCCTTCTTTAATAAATTGCGACACCGGTTGAATATCCACCTTTGTTTGCGTCAGCGATTTACCGGGCCGGGCAAAAAAATCCAGGATCATTCCTTTTTCATCCAGAATGTAAACTTCAATTTCAGGATGAATTGCCATAACGACACTAATGGAGGACTCAATGCCTTCGCGATCAACGCCATTGGTCATAAATGGGGCAAGATCAACCGCTAACTTTTCTACTAATGGCAGGTTTACTTTATGCTCTGCTTCTTCCATAAACTTGATGCAGGATTGCACTGTAATCCAAATTTGTGCTGCACCTAACACAAGTAATAACAGCAAAAAAATAGTAGATATTTTTCCGTAAAAGCTGCTTAAAAACGACTTCATTCTTCCAGTTCCTCCGGTTCAACAAACCGGTATCCAATTCCCCAAACTGTTTTGATATACTTGGGATCCGAGGGAATTGCTTCAATTTTACTGCGCAAGCGATTAATATGAGAGTTAACCGTATGGTCGTAGCCATCAAATTGATAGCCCCATATAATATCCAGCAACTCTTGCCGGCTGTACGCCCTGCCGGGATGTGATGCAAATAGTACTAACAGGTCGAACTCTTTTGCTGTCAGGTCAATGGCAGTGTCGTTAAGTAACACTTTTCGTTTTTCGAGGTTGATGTAGAGGTTTTCGAATTCCAATTCGATAGGCTTGTCATCACTGCTGGCTTCTTCTTTAACGGCATCTACCCGGCGGATAATCGCTTTTATTCGCGCCATCAATTCTCGAATGCTGAAGGGTTTGGTTAAATAATCATCGGCGCCGAGTTCGAGTCCCAGCACCTTATCGAATTCTTCGGATTTAGAGGTGAGCATTAAAATCGGCAGGGTTTTTTTTCCTTCCCTAATTCGTTTACATACTTCAAAGCCATCGAGTTTGGGGAGCATCAGGTCTAAAATCACCATCGTATAGTTATTTTCCAGCGCTTTATCGACACCGGTTTTTCCGTCCCTGGCAATATCCGTCATGTAACCGCTGTCGCGTAAATTCAGATCTACCAAATCGGCGATATCCGGATCGTCTTCCACAATTAAAACACGCTTGTCCATTGTTACCTCCTTTGTTCATTGCCCCCTTCAGCATTATAGAACATAAAGTGTGAGTATCACGAAACTTTCACGCTAATTTAATAAAACAAACCGAAAGATGCGTCAATATTAGAGATTTGTTTTTTTGATTACAGTTATTTTTCGTTTGCCTCTTTTTTATTAGATAACTTTACATTAGCAGAATGATTTAAAAATTATTCTGCCATAAAAAACATACGGGCTTATACTAAAAAATAGATAAAGGAAGCTAAGTTGAATAGAATAAATGCGTTACAATGGATGTTTGTCATAGCTGCTATTTTAAGTGCTTTTCAGTTGATATATGCCGGGGCATGGACGCAAAAGAAGCAAAGCTATTATCTTAAAGTTGCTTCCGGTTACCATTACGCTACAACGGAATTTGATCATTTGGGAAACGAGCGAAATATATTAGCGGATTTTAGCGATACGTTTCAAAATACCGAATACGAAGAATTTTCCATAAAATCTTATTTTGAGTACGGTTTATTTTCCCGGATAACGGTGATTGCAGAAGTTCCGTTTAAGATTGCGACCAGCAGCCGCACAGAAATCAGCAACTATTTTGAAGGCGGGCGGCGGGATACATCGCATACCACATCCGGTTTTGGCGATTTAAAGCTGCAAGGGCGTTGGGGAATTCTGGATGGGCCGGTGGTATTTTCGCTGCAACCGGGCGTCAAAATACCGTTGTATTCCACTTCCACCGAGCAGACAGGCCCGCGGCTTGGTACCGGTGATGTTGATTTCGACGCCGGCGCGTTATTCGGCGCCAGCTTTGCGCCGTCTCCGCTTTATTTCAGCAGCGAAGGCGGTTATCGTTTCCGCACCGGCCCATTGCATGATGAAGTTTACCTGAATGCCGAAATCGGCCTTTCCTTTGAAAAAACATTTTTTAAAGCGGAATTCCGGGGATTAAAAAATACTACCACCCCGCCAGATGTTTATGGCGGCCCGATAGAATTGCCGCTTCCCGGCGGCGGTGGCGCAGTGCCGGATCGTCTTTTCGGGGACCAGGACTTCATTAAACTCGTCGGCGAAGGTGTATACAAATTTGGTAATCGTTGGGGAATTAGCGGTGAGGTTATCCACACCCTGGCTGGAAAAAATATTATTACCGGCACTACATTTCAATTGGGGGTGGTGATGTTGCGGTGAGCTTAAACCATTAAACAGCAATACCTGGTTTGTTGCAGCGAAATGATTTAGAGATTAAATTTTCACTGCACATTTCAACCTGACTTGCTCATTAAATCCCCAAATTTAAGATCATTCGCCCCCCTATGGTAAAGGCGCGAAAATCGATAATTTCTTCATTCAGACCGGGTTTGTTTTTGCGCTGAGAATAACTGCCCACTAATTCCATATCGATGTAGGGAAAACCAAGCGGCACTCTAAATCCAATACCCAGGTTTAAACCGAAAGTCGTTTCAAACTCCGTATGTTGCAGTTCGATGTTATCCGGGGAAAGAACGGTGTACTCCGGTTTATAATGAATACCAGCGCCAATTCGGAAGTAGGAATCGTATTCGCCCCAAAAATTTTCCAGAAAGCGAAATCGAAAAAATATCCCGGCAAATTGTTCGTCGAATACTTCACGAATGCGATCAGCCTCGGTAATCGGGTCCTTATAAAAAAACTCCGGTTGGCGAATCATTACCGAACCTTCTGCGCCAAGCTGAAAAACCTCGTTCCAAATAAACAGTATGCGCACGCCGCCCGGGATATACCCGGCGGTTGTATGGCGATCGAAATGATAAATCGCCTGATAATAACCGAGCGATCCGCCAACAAGAAACTTTTGGGCATTTGCGCTGCCTGCCGATAGTAGAAGCGCAATTACCAATAGATATTTTTTCATCGATCTTGTATGATTAAATTGGCTCATAACAACCACACTCTAAAAGTATATTTCAACCGTATCGGTTCTCCGTAAGTGTGAGATGTATTACGGGTATAGATAAAGCGATAAATTGCCGGAACAATTGATGCAAATCGCTGAAAAATAAAGGCGGCATCGGATTGTGTTTTCGCAACTGCAAATAGGCCATCTTTGGTCGTAAGGCTATTCAGAATGGTTTCATCAATTCCATCATCTCCCAGGAACCCGATGATGAAGCTGCTATAAAACACGGTTGTGTTGCGTTCCAATTGTTTTATACGATTTCGAATGTGCTCCGAAGTGCTAAAACGTTCTTCGGTCCACTTGTTATTTCTGCCGTCGGTAAAGGTTACTAAAGCCCTGCCATCTGCCTGGGAAAAACGCTCTAATAAAGTGAGGCTGGAATCCATGGCTTCGTACAAAATTGTCCTTCCGCCTCGCGGTAATCTTTGATTGATAAATGACATAATTTGAGCGATGTCTTTTTCTTCATAAAACTTAGAGTGGGTTATGTTGTCAGAGAAACCGGCAACCGCAATACGCGCGCTATCGCTTTCTTCGAATATACGCATAACGAATCCGATGGCATTGGTTTGCAGCAATTTAAAATTGCTATCATTTAGCGATCTACTGGCGTCCAGCAACAGTACTAAATCCAATGTTTTGGCGGTAATTGTGGTATCTTCGGTTTCCGAATCCGTCACCCATTTTCCTTCACGGTACTCCCATTGCTCAAACTCCATAATTCGATATGCACCGGCGCCATCTTTAATGCGAATATTTCCAATCTCAATCCTTACATCATTATTGAGCACGGAATCCCGAAAGACAGAGTTATTGGTTTGAATCGCAGGGGAGGTTTCTTCGCGAATAAGGCGAATTTCCGGGTTTCCGCCAACCGGAAAATGGTAGTTAAGACGCATAACCATGTTAACTTCATAAAATGCCTCAACTTCCCCGGATAGAATGTTCATTTCCTGGCAGGAAGGTACCGTAAAAACCAATATCGAAATGGCAAAGATAAAACGGACGGTGGTCATGTTTTCCTCCATCGTTTCAGCAGAAACTCAAATATCGGAAACAACATTATCCAAGCTCATAAAAAAGCGCCCGACTGAAATCCCTTTCCGGCAAAACAAAATACGATTAATCCTGATGAATGAAATGAAACCTTGCTATTTTAAAGGATGGAAATAATATACGGCTTTTTTGAAAATTATCAAGACCTTGCGTAAATCTTTTCGGTGAACTTATCGTGAATTCCCCGACGAACAACAACTTTGCTATTGAAAAAGACCGCGATTTGCGATATATTCAACGAAAATAACAAGATCGTTGAAATGAAGCTGCGAATCGTTATCCGAAAGATAGAAGAAGGGCTTTATATCGGTAGCTGCCCTAACCTGGAGGGATGCCACATCGAAGCTCCAAGTGTAGAAGAAGCCCGTTCACTCGTCAGGCAGGCGATTAACCAGTTAATTCAAAGCTATAAACAGCATTATGAAAAAATCCCCGCAACGGAATAATGTCAAAAAGCTGGTGTCCAAAATCCCCCGGGTGCGGCGGGATGATGCCATTACCGCATTTCGCAAACTGGGGTACGAGGTTGATGTGCCGCACCCCCGGGTAACCATTTTGCGCGAGGCCGATTTCCCTTTTCGTAGAATTGCCCTTCCCAACACTGCGAAAATATCCCTGGCGTTGTTAGAGCTGCATTTGGAAGAAGTGGGGATCGATTCCGAGCGATTTATTCGTCTTGTGGAATCTTAAATTCAATATTGAGATATTTATTCTGCCCGATCACTTTTTATTTGCAATGCCGAAACCATATCCCTTATATTGCCATTTAAAGCTGATGGCAAATTTATGAAAGCAAGTTTTTTTAAGATTATCCTTTCCTCACTGGTATTTTTTTCCTGTAGTGCATCCAAACAATCTATTCAGCAATCCTCGCAGCTAAATTCCAACGAAAGCGAAAAAGCGCTCAATCATTATCTCTCCGGGGCGTTGTATGATTTCCAGGATCAGTACCGGGAAGCGCTAACCGAGTATCGCAAAGCGCTGATGTTCGATACATCTTCGGCGGAAATCCTGAAAGCCATTGGCCGCAACTACTTTCGCGTTCAGCAATACGGGTATGCTATCCAATATTTAACCAAATCCTACCAACATCAAAAAAAAGATCGGGAAACGCTGTACTATCTGGCGGAGTCCTATTTCAACATCAATGACAGTGATAATGCCATTGTTTATTATGAAAAGCTCAACGAGATCGATCCGTTTAACAGTTCTGTGCAGGCGAACCTGGCCTATTTATACACCCGAACCGGCAATATGGAAAAGCTAATTGCCTTTCGCGAAAAACAGGTGGAACTATATGAATATGAAAGCGAAGTGGTTTACAAACTTATCGTTCTCTACCTGCAATCAAACGCGATAGAGAAAGCCAGTAACTTGATCCAAAAACTCCTCGAAGATGCGCCGAACGAGCCGCGCAACTGGTCGTTTTATGGCAATATTTTGGAATTACAAAAAACATTCTTGATGATTTAGGTAAGGATATTACAA
>CAXHHS010000390.1:0-6693 GCA_964015645.1 uncultured bacterium | reverse complement strand
CGGCTGAAGATTTTTCCCATCCACCTCCCTCCGCTGTGCAAACGCCGGGAAGATATTCCGGCGCTGATCGAACATTTTATCCGGCAATTGCACGAAGAAATTCCCAACCTGGAGCGCAAGCGATTTACCGAATCTGCCATTCACGAATTGCAAGCCTATCACTGGCCGGGAAATATTCGCCAGCTCAAAAATATTATCGAACGCCTTTATATTTCCGATGAAGACGGCACCATCCACGCCTCGGAACTTCCCCTGGAAATCACCTCCGTCGATCCCATTCGTGGTAATTTTTACGAAAAAGTGAAAGCCTACGAAAAAACCCTCCTGCTCAACGCTTTAAAAGATAACAACGGCAACCAGCGCGCCGCCGCGGAGAACCTGGGAATGTCTTACGATCAATTCCGGCATTTTTATAAGAAGTATAAGCTGGAAGAGTTTATGGCGTGAGTCTCTCCATGTTTTGCATAGAAAACATAATGTTGATAGTGAATTGTGCGGCATAAAAATTCCCCGTCTTAGACAAGGAGGGACCGATTTTCGAAGCGTTTAGCGAACGATGCAGGGGTGGTTGAAAGCGCAGACCTTGTCCAACCACCCCTGATTTTCTCGCGGCATAGCCGCCACTTCGTGGCTAAACGCGTCGAAAATCTATCCCCTCCTTGTCTAAGGCGGGGAATTTGTTGCACTTTTTCATAATTTGTTTAGGTTTCCACCAATGCAAAATTTCGAGAAAGAAATACCTAAACTATTTATTCAAAGTAATTTCACTTCTACCTTTTTTCCTCCTCTTTTTTTATATTCAACCAATTTCCAGGTAAACGATTTAAAGCTGAAGAAGTGATTGAGGAAATATATGAGTTCGGAAAGCCAAAAATCCTTAGATGATTTGATCAAAGAAGCGGAGCTTGAACGCTTAAAAGCCGAACGGGAACGCATTGAAGAAGAGAAGCTCAAGATTAAATCCGAGAGGAAGGAACTTGAGCGCAAACTAAATTTACCCTGGTTTCGCCGCCCGGCATTTTTGCAGGCGGTCGTGGCGGGACTTGTGGCGATTCCGTTAATCTGGTTCTTCGTCGGGAATATTATTGTTCCTTCCCTGAACAAAGATAACATAAAATTAGCCTGGGAAAATGAGGTTAAAGCAGATAGCTTAAGGCGCGCAAAAAAGCTATTCAAAAAACAAATCGATTCCCTGGAAGCAGCGAAAGAAACCCAGGCGAAAAAAACGCTCGCCGAATTGGAAGAACAGAAAAAACAATATGTTAAGATTGATTCCATTCGGAAAGCATTAGCGGCAGAATACAAAAAGGTGTTGAATGAACTAAATTTAAACAAAAAACAGCGCAGCGATCTGGAGAAACGTTATAGCTCGCTCCAATCCGAAGCGGAAGCACAGAAACAAAAGCTAGAGAATTTAAACGCTCAAATTACCCGGCAAAAAGAAAGTATCCCGGTTTATTTATCGGTTGAGCAAGCAGGCGAAATGATCCGGCGAAATGGGTATTATGATCGTAATTTTAATCCAGATGGAAAGGGGATAGATAATAAATTTTCTGTGCAAAAATCCGGGCAAGTTGTTTATGATGCCGCAACCGGTTTAACCTGGCAGCAAAGTGGTTCACCTGGAACGATGAATTACGCTAAAGCGCAAAAATATATCGAAGAGTTGAACGCCAAAAATTTTGCCGGTTTTAACGATTGGCGCTTACCGGCGTTAAAGGAAGCGATGTCGTTGATGGAGACGAAGGAAGGCGAGAACCCCCTTTATATCGATCCGGTATTCGATGGTAAACAAATTTATATTTGGACATCCGACAAATCCAGCGCCTCGCGCGCCTGGTACGTCAGTTTCGACTACGGTAGCTGCGGTCACCTTCTTGTTGGCTACGACAACTTCTTCGTACGCGCGGTTCGTTCCGGGCAATCATCTCGGTAATTTGGTCATTGGAATTATTTGGTTATTTGTTTTTTTGATTATTTTTTGTTTTTGATCATTTCCCCGCGAAGCGGGGTCGATTTTTTTGAAAAATTACAATTGCTCTATCGTGGTGTATTTCCCCTACATCTGGCGAAAAACACCAACTCCCCTTTTCAAAATCCCTTAAAAACCGTCATTTTTCAATTGGCACTGCCTTTGCCAATACTATCCGCAGAATCATTGAGAAAAACAAGAGAGGTAATCATAAAGAAATGTTTTTATATGTAAAAGCAAAAATTTCAGAACAACAATTTGCTAAACAAATGGGTGTCAGGATGGTGCAAGCGTACAACTTTCAACAAAGCTCAAAAAACATTTTAGAAGCAAAAACATTTTTAGTCATCCGGGCTGCGCAAAGAGTCGCTCAAAAATTAGGCAACCGCTTAAGCAGCCGGGAATTCCGGCAAGCATTGGAAACCGAATTTAATTTCAGCCACATCAAGTATCAAAAAAAATCTCCCTTTGGCGATTATCCCAATCAAATTTCATCTCCTCAAATGGCGACCGAATTTATCTGTATGGATAGCCTTTTCGTACAATTGAAATTTGATGAGGAAATTACCGAACAGGATTGCCATCAGTTAAACAGCTTGCTGAATGAATCCAATATTCCCATCGGACTTGTAATGAGTTATAGCCCCAGGGGACTAAATATTAACCGTATTATAAAAAAGGGTAAGTAGTTTAAATGGGCGCAAAATAAATTTTGTGGCGTAGCCACCACTACGTGGCGCTCCGAATGTTTAATCAACAATTTTCAATAATCAATTTTCAATAACAACGGAGGGTTTAACCGTGAATATTTTTCAGCGTATCTCCAAATTAATCAGCGCCAATATCAATCATCTGCTGGATACGGCAGAAGATCCCGAGGTAATGGTAAAACAGCTTATCCGCGATATGGAAGAAAGCATCATCGAATTACGGCGAGAAACCGTAAAAGCCATTGCCAGCCATAAACAGTTAGAAAAACAAATCCAAATGCGCAAGAGCCAGAGTAAAGACCTGGAAGCGAAAGCAGCATTGGCCATCGAAAAAGATGATGAAGAATTTGCCCGCCAGCTTCTCGTTAAAAAGCTGGAGAAAGATGAATCCGTGCAGCAAATGGAAGATGAACTTGAGCGCGTGCAACAATTAGCAGCACAAATGAAAGACGATCTATCCAAATTGGAAGACCAGGTGCAAATTGCGCGACGGAAAAAAGAAGAGTTAGTACGACGGAAAGTCTCCGCGCAGGCGCAAATGCGCACCCATCAAACACTCAAAAAATCTCAGGATGCTTTAAGCGCGCTAACCGGTTCGGTTTCTGATGTGAATGAGCATATCAACGCCATCGAATCGTACAAAGAAAAAATTATGCAGATGGAAGCGGAAGCGGAAGCAACCGAAGAGTTGTTAGACGACACTAAAGACAGAGAACTTGATCTCGAAAAATACGCCAAAACGAAAGCGATTGAAACGGAATTAGCGCGGCTAAAAAAAATCAGCGAAAAAAAGCAAAATAAAACCAAGAAATAAATAGGCTTAGGTAGCCTATTTCATTTCGATTTCGATATTCTATCGTAATTCAAAAATTGTCTAAAAAAACGCTAGAATTGTTATAATAATAAAACCAGGAGGGTTCTTCATGAATAATGCGAGTATTCCTATCTTTATATCATCGCCAAATGATGTTGCTGAAGAAAGAGGTTTAGTCAGTGAGGCGGTAAGAATATTATCCCCTAAGATGGCAAGTTTGTTCGGGATTAGCCTTAACACTGTAAAGTGGGAAGAATTTTCTCCTATATCAAGTGGCGAGGTATTTAATCCTCAATACGATATTCTTAAACGTATTGAGCCAAACAGCATTTTTGTCGGATTGCTTCACAGAAGAAAGGGAACAGTCGTTAATGGAGAGAATTTAACCGGCACTGAATTAGAATTTCAACATGCAATTGAAAATAGGCATAGAATAAAAATATTAACTTATTTTCGTGACCCTAAGTTGGAAGAGAATCCTGCAATAACAGTTGAGGAATTAGACCAGCTTAATGGTGTTATGAAATTACGAAAGACATGCCAGGAGAATGGAATATTCTATCAAATATATGGAGATTTAGAAGAATTTAAATTACGGATACAAGCTGATATAATGGAAGCAGCACTCCAAATGATTTTACGGCCAAGAGCTAAGCGACTACCTCATTATGCTAAATTCTTTCAATTCGGACTCAGCTTCCGGCAAGATCCAAATCCGATTCTTATTGTTTATCCACCTATTAGCGATCCGAATACTCAGAAATCTGTAATCGATATACAAAGATATTTATTGCCAAGGATTGTTTATGAAGATCATAAAGCGATCCAGAAAGTAGAAAATGCCTTTAGAATTATGGGAAAAAAGTACCAAACGACTACTATTGGGTCACCAGAGTTAGAATACACTAAATCAGGGGATAGAGTATGGATATGTTTATCTCGTAATAAATATGCTCAAGAAGCCCTTGAGAGAATTAAGGACCGTGTTCGTTTTTCATTTGAGATGAAATTTAATGAAAAACTTGGCTACGATGAACGTTTTCTTATTTGGGAAACGCTTAATGACCAAAAAATAAAGGTCAGATCCCCTTTGATAAAATATCTAGAATGTGCAGAGCGTCCAAAGGATAATAATGTCTGGGAGCCCAAATATGGATATACTTTTGCCAAAGATTATGGTATCTTAGCTAGGTTTAAAATCCCCCCTAAACATATAAAACGAACACATGAGCAATACTATCACTACTTTATTGGGGGCATTCGTGGTTTAGGGACATGGGGTGTAGGATGGTACATCGATCATTTTTCAGAAGAACTTACACATCAAGTAAAAAAATTCGAGGAGATTGGGAGCCAAGATATTCAAATACTTTTGGAAGTAACTTACAAAAATTATCGTATCCAGACCGTTTCCGATGTTAGCAATAAAGGTCAAGAATATTTTGATCGTCAAATCGACACAGATCACATCAAAAAAGTTTATCAAGAAGAGAAAGGATACTAAATGATGACGCTATACCTTTCCTGTTTGATTTTTGGCGGGATATTCATCGCGGTAACGCTGCTGTTTGGCTCCGATGGCGATGCGGATTTCGATGTGGATAGCGATGTCGATTTTGACGTAGACACAGATGCCGATTTTAGCGGGGATGCGAGCACAGATGTCGATATAGACGGTGAAGGCGTTACCGCTGCTATCAAATTCTTGAGCTTCCGTAATATTGTGTTTTTTCTCGCCTTCTTCGGTTTAACCGGAACCGTTTTAACCTGGCTCAACAGCCCTTTTTTGATCACGCTTCCGTTGGCGATTGTAATGGGATTTTTTGCCGCAGTGCTCATGCATAAAACGATGAATCATCTGCTGCAAAATGAAGTTGGCGAAGCAATGAATATTGACGAATTGATCGGCCTGCCCGCCAAAGTGACAATCAATCTCTCCAAATATCAAAAAGGAAAAATTTCCCTGCACGCCAACGGGCGGTTTCACCAATTGCTGGCAAAGACTGCCGATGAAGCCAGCCGGGAAGAGTTTCGGCAAGGGGATTCGGTAATCGTTATCGATGTCAAAGATGGTTTAGCGTATGTGGCGGAGGAAGAGTTTGTTTGAATTTCCAGGGAGAAGGTTAATGAACCGGTGAAGCGGGGAATCAGAGAAACGGAGAAAAAGATTCGTAAGCAATGAGTCTATTATTTTTCTTCCTCGATTCGCCGGTTCTCCGCTTCACCGATTCGGTTTTTAAAAGTATACAAACGTTAATCAAACACATTGGAGGGTAAAATGGATATTATTGTTGCAGTAATCGGTATCGCGGTGATGGCCGTGATTGTTATTGCCGGTGTTATCAGCCGGTTTTTATTGATTTGCCATCCCAATGAAGTCATCATCCTTTCCGGTCGCAAACGTAAACTGCCGGATGGTTCCGTCGTCGGCTACCGCCTGATTCGCGGTGGGCGCGCAGTGCGGATTCCAATCATCGAAAGAGCCGCCCGTATGTCTTTGGAAGCAATTCCCCTGGAGCTTTCGGTTAAAAATGCCTATTCCAAAGGCGGCATTCCACTGAGTGTGGAGGCGATTGCCAACATTAAAGTTGATTCTACTGAACCGGCGTTTGGCAACGCTGTGGAGCGTTTTTTAACCAAACCGGATGCTGAAATTCACAAGATGGCAAAAGATACTTTAGAGGGCAACCTACGGGGTGTTTTGGCGACATTAACGCCGGAGGAGGTAAATGAAGATCGTCTGAAGTTTGCACAATGTTTAATTGATGAAGCGGACAGCGACCTAAAACAACTCGGTTTACAGCTCGATACCTTGAAAATCCAGAATGTATCCGACGACGCCGGTTATCTTGATTCTATTGGCCGCCGGAAAACGGCAGAAGTAATCGCCGCAGCACGCAAGGCAGAGGCCGTCCGTACTGCCGAGGCAGAAGAAGCCGAAGCTGAATCTCGCCGCCAGGCAGAAGTGGCCAAGGCGAAAGCCGAGCAGGAAATTCGCGCCGCCCAAATTGAAGCGGAGCGGGAAGTAAAAACCGCCCAGGCAATTGCCGATGCCGCCGCCCGCAAAGCGGAAGCCGATCAAAAAGCCGCGGCGGAAGAAACCGAAGCCGCCGCCCAAAAACGCGCGGAAGTCGCTAAAGCGGTAGCCGATCAGGATATCCGAACCGCACAAATTAAAACCGACCGCGAGGTGAAAG
>CAXHHS010000389.1:0-6718 GCA_964015645.1 uncultured bacterium | reverse complement strand
ACGAGATGCAATGGAGTCTCGTGGGCTCGGAGAGGTGTATAAGAGACAGGAAGAAACCCCGGAAAAATCCGATACTTGTGCGACGTTCAGCAAATTCTCCCGAAGTTTTGTTTCCGGCTGCAAACTTATGTTCATCTTACCGGAAATCGTTTTTCGATTTGAGGGAGCAAAATTTCCATTATCATCAGTAAAATTGATCGGTTTGGAAACGGTTGCAGTTTTACGATTCGCTGGCTGTTGAATTTTTCCGGGCGTTGTTATCGGTTTGCTTATGCTATAGCTGCCCTTTGCCGTCGATGAATTTCGATTTTCTACTGGCGATGTTCGCACATCTTTGGCAGTTGCGGCTGATGTTTTTGAATGAGTTTTTGCAGCCTGTTTTTTAACGGGGGCTGTTTGAGGATGCCCGGAAGCAACCTTCGTCGTTTTTAATGTACGCGTGTTGTTGTGGGATGTTGGCGTTTTTTTGCTGCCACCGGAAACATCATTAACCGGCATATTTGCAGCGATTTTCGGTTGCGAGTTTTCTTTTTTCTGCGATTGAATATTGGTATTGCGGGGCTGTTTCGCTTTGCTTAAATAGGCCGTATCAGAAACTTTTAGGGTATTTAAAATATTTTTTACCAGCCCGGGATTTGGCGAAATTTTTTCCGTTTTTACACCGTTTGTACGCGCATGGCCGTTGCCTTGCTCAGGCATTCGAGCTATTTTTTGAGCAGGCTTGCTTGTTCCGTTTTTTGCGGCCTCCTTTTTCGTTTCGATTGCAGAAACATGGCGGTATGGTTGGTCAATTTTACGGCCATTTTTTTTAGATGCTGAACCGAATAGCAGTTCATTGGGAATCTCTTTAAAACTGTCTTGAACTTTTTTCCGTAATTGCGATTTTGGATCTAAAACGATTGTTTCAGCTTTATCTTTCTTTGCTGCAATAGAGTGGCCGTTGTTCGAATTTCTCTGCTCAGAATGTTGTGTTTTGTGCCTTGTTCCATTTAACATGGGATTGGCCGGGCTGCCATGTTTGTCAGGCAAACTTTTTACAACCAGTTGTTGAGGGTCGATGGAAACGTCTAAAGGAATTTCCACATCCGAAGGTGGCTGATTTCCCCACTTTTCTTTTTCTTGATCTAATTTGCTCAATAGATCATCGATTTTTCTGCGGGGTTTCGACTTTTTAATTTGTTCTTTTGTCATGTCACCTCTAAAACTTTAAGTCTTTCGGGGTATCTAAAGAAGTAATGCTGATTTGGTTCATGAGTTTTGTTCCCCGGAAGATTAGTGATATACCTAAAACAACATTTCCGATTGGAGCAACTGCCCCATTCTCCGCTTATTATTTGCGAAGTTTAATGCCGTTTCTTGCGAAATTTTGCCGGAATGGCAAAGCCGTCGCAAGTCTTGCTCCATTGTCATCATTCCATGCTCGCGGCCTTCACTGAGCATTTGATAAATTTCCCCGGTGTTATTGTTTTTGATGGCGGCTTTTACGGAGGGGAGCATCGCTAAAACCTCTTTTGCCAAAACCAGTTTGCCATCTACGCCGGGAACCAGCTTTTGCGATACGACGCATTTCAGTATATCCGCCAGCCGGTGCCGTACTCTTTCGCGATCGCTTACCGGCACTTCGGCGATAATCCGGTCGATGCTTTCCGTGGCAGAAGATGTGTGCAGCGTAGAAAATACCTTATGGCCGCTATCTGCCGCCTCTAACGCAGCAATAATCGTCTCCGGGTCGCGCATTTCTCCGATGATGATGATATCCGGATCTTGCCGCAGCGATTCGACAATTCCGCGCCGGAAGGAAAGCGTATCGGAACCCACCTCGCGGTGGCGAATAATGGAGCGGTTGGAAGTGTGAATAAATTCCACCGGGGAGGCAAGGATGATGATATGAGCATCAATCGATTGGTTATTCAAATCGACAATGGCGTCCAGTGTGGTGCTTTTCCCGGAGCCGGTAATTCCGGTTACTAATATCAATCCCTGCTTGGAATGTTTTAAGTTAAAAACCTTACTAACACGATTGTGAAAACCATACGATTGATATTGGCGAATATCGGTGTTAATTGCCCGCATATTCAGCGCAATATCGCTCAATTCAAAATAGGCGTGAGCGCGATAGCGAATCGAGTTATCCGCTGTGGATTGAATGACATAATGAAAGTCGATACTGCGGTTTTCGTACAACTGCCTTCGCTGGCTTTCGGTAAGCTGGCTTTGGATAAGAATGCTGAATTCATCGCAGGTAAAAACACCGAATTGCTCAAACGGTTTTTTGAGGCCGTGAACGCGCAGCCAAATCCTCTTATTCGATCCCTGCCCGCCAAAATCGATGTCAGATGCTTCATGCTCGCGCATCTTCAACAACAACTCATCGAAAAATTCCTTCAGCAGCGATCTGTAATCATCCGGTAATTTGGGGGTTAGTACATTGCCAATAAAACCCTGGCGTTCAACTTCTTTAAGCTCAGCCGGAATTTTTTGGGATAATACACCCAGGGCTTTCTTTATTTGCGTTCTATTATCTGTATAACCAGACATTGTACTTCCTTGTAATAACTTTCTTCCTAAATATTCATTTGACAATTTGGGGATTTGGCAATTTCGATGATTACATCAAAATCCCAAATCATCAAATCACAGATTCACCAAATCACTATCATTCCCACCAGGATAATAAGCGCAAATGGCTGATTGTGGGATAATATGGCGGCGACAACGTTATTAACCGAGTATCGTATTGGTAATTCCTGGTGAAGCCAGCGGTAATAATGCCGGTTGTCGCGTTAAAATTTCCAATTCGCCCGCGGTTTTTTTGCACAATGCTGCCAGTGATTTTTAGCTCTCCGGCAAGCGGCCTGGTGGAATAATTTTCAGCTTCAAAATCATCATTCCAGGTAAAAATACATGCCTGTATAATGCAATCGCTGTTATTGGCTACATTATCTGTTACTATAATTTCATCCCTGGCAATTAATCCCAGGATGTCATCGGAACCCGGGTTTACAGTGGGATCGCTGGCATAAACCAGGTCATCGTCAAACCAGATATCATCGGTTGTGTAAATAGTTAACTGCCCGTTAAATACGCCTTTCACGCGAACATCATTTGCGGAGTAAATTACCCCTGTGGGTGCAATGTCTGTAACTAAAACGGTATCCGGTGGATCGGCCCCGACGATGCGGGCAACTTTGCCATCCGCAAAAAATTCGAAAGAGGTATCTATATTATATATGGATTTGGTATTCAAAGGAGCAAGACCATTACCGATAATTGCAGCTGCAACTAGTACCGTCATATCGGTCGGAATAGGAATTTCAATACCGACTTCCCAACCATCATAAAAATTGGCTGTGCTGCTTGATGATACCGGGTCCGGGCTAAATCCTTTATAAGCGGTTACTTTTTCATTAAATACCGGCGAATTATAGGTGTATATCGCAGAGTTGGTATGTACCGGGCCGGAAACGGTGTCGGTTGTAATCCACTTATTCCAATCCTGAACGCCGCCTTCATTATTCGTAAACCAAAAATAATGGCTGATGGGAGTTTCCTTTGCAAATAACGCCGTGATCGAATCCTGCACCTTCAGGGCCTGGCTGGTTTGCGCGTAATGGCCTTCATCAAAAACATAGCTCCAGGCTTTCGACATCAGTTGCAGGGAATCCGCACCAACTGTAGCGGCAGATACAATTGTTGTGCAGGCATCCTCAGCAATGGTGAAATTGCCGGTGTTCCAGGCTTCGTTCCATGCTTTATAAATTCCCATGTTCAAACCGCTTTTGGCATTTTGTGCAACGATGGTTTGCATATAGTGTGTGCTGATATGCTCATCAGTTGAAAAGATTGCTTTACTGAGATTCAGCTTGTAAATCGAAAATGTCATCGTAAATCCTAAAACTGCAATTAGTGCGCCTTTTCCCCACATGGAGAACCTCTAAGTTTGCAAGTTTGTAAGTGATCTAAAGTCAAATAAAGGTATTTCAATTACTTTAGTTCACTTTACTTCACTTTCATTAACCATTCAAATTCCGTAATATTAAACGCCTTTTTTCCCAGTACGAACCCCTCAAAAGTCGCCGCACTTCTCTTTTACGGCGCTCGGCATTTGCTGCTGCGACGTTGATATCTTCGATTTCTTGCTCATTGGTCGCAACCAATTCCGGGCTTAGCAAAACGTCCGGGTTAAATGCCGATAGTGAAAGTTCGACCATCCGCGTTTCTCGATTTACGGATGAGGGCCTACCAATTTGATCTAAGTAACTGAAAACATTATTGTTACCAACTTTTCCAATCGTTGAGGTAATACTGGTAATGGAAGCAATGTCAATCGTTCTTTGTACGTTGTAGAGATACACGGTGGTATCACCAAAGTCTATGGATTCATCTAAGGTGATGATATATTCAATGGTATCGGGAATATTATCATAAGAAGATACGCCGGGCACTTCCACATGCGCGGACGCGCTTCGATTTAAATGGGCGAGAAACTTCAATTGTGTTGCAGCGGCAACCTGGAGCACGGTTTCCTGTTCCGGCTCGGATATACCGAACCCGATTCTTTCAATATCGGATTGGATGATTTGGGTCGTTTGTGCCAAGTCCATTTGTACCAACCTTGCGCCGCTGGAGTTCACAAACTCCTGTGCCCCGTTATGGGTTGTAACCATTGCGATTAAAACCAGCATGCTGCCAACCATAACACTGGATATAATGTCGATCATTACGGACATACTATTTCCTTAACTCAATTTTTTAATTGTAAAACCAATAGCTTTTTATAAAACTAATGGTCAGCGCTTCTCTTACTTTTGTATTATCAACCCACTTGTAAATCAGCGGCTGCGGGTAATCATCCTTTATAGAAACTTTCATTCGTTTATGATATTGCCGGGAGGCGGAGGTTGACAGCGTACTGCCGGATAATTCCACATAATCGACTTCGAAATACAGCTGGTACGGTACGCCGCTGCTGCCTGTATCGTGTACGGTGAGGGTGTGGTAATCATCAAAATCATCAATGTTGCTATTGTCACCGGTGTCGAATCCCAGGTCGCCCGGCGCTGTAAAATCAGAAAGGTCTTTGTCGACAGAAATATCTGTAGCGATTTCATCAAAATATTGCGCAGATGCTTGTTCGATATAACTGGTGGCCATTGAAAGCGCTTCCATGCGGTACTGGTTCTGTGTTAAAGAAATATCGTTATCAGCAATAAATCCATTTAAATCCAAAACCGATATTGTTAAAAACATCAATGCGCTGAGCGTTATTAGTGTTTGCCCGGTGTTCATAACTTTATTCTCTCTTTTAATTGTGTTCGAGTGTTCAAATCACTCGAACACTTGAAACAATAATACTTAAACACTTAGTCCTCCGTTGTCGCCAGCGCCAATTCTTCCAGGGTAGAAACGCTTTCCATCACCCGGTCTCTACCGGCGCCGCGTAGGGTGACCATGCCTTCTTTTATCGCTTGTTCGCGAATGGCTTCTTCATTGATATCTTTACCGGTTTTAAAAATCATTTTCCGGATTTCTTTACTAAAATAAAGCGCTTCGTGAATGGCAACCCGTCCCTGGTAGCCGCCATGGCATTGGTTGCATCCAACCGCTTCGTAAAAAGTTGTGCTGGCAATTTCGTCTTTGCTAAACCCCAATCCTAATGGCAGGGCGGGATCCAGGTCTTTTATCGATTGCTTACAGTATTCGCATAAACGCCGGATTAATCGCTGGGCGATAATAATGTTGATGGCGTAAGCGATCAAAAATGTTTCGATACCCATTTTGTAAAGCCGCGAAACGGCGCTGGGAGCGTCGTTGGTATGGAGCGTAGAAAAGGTAAGGTGGCCGGTATTTGCTAATTTGATGCCGGTATCGGCGGTTTCCTTATCGCGAATTTCGCCGACCATTACTACATCTGGATCGTGCCGCAAAATAGCCCGCAGCGCCTGGTCAAAATTATTTTTCGGCCCGATTTTAAGCTGGCGAACGCCCGGGATAATGTATTCCACCGGGTCTTCCACGGTAAGCACGTTGATCTCCGGTTTTACGACGTAGTTTAAAGCGGCAATCAAAGTGGTGGATTTACCGCTGCCGGTGGGGCCGGTTACAATAACCATTCCCTGCGGCTTGGAAATCGCTTTAATAAAAAATTCTTTGGCTTTTCCCCGAAACCCCAGTTTTTCAAAGTCGGTAATCACTTTGCGATCATCCAAAATTCGGATGACAATACTTTCCAACTTGTATTGGAATTCTTTTCCGACAATCGGTAAAACCGATACGCGATAGCGAATTAAATGCCCGCCAACATTGCGCTGGATAAACCCATCCTGGGCGGTTTCGCGCTCAAACCGGTCTATATTTTTCGAACGATCTTTTACCACTGCGGCTATCGATTCCGGCCGTACCCCGCCCTGAACATGCCATAAGCGCAGCTTGCCGTCAATCCGAAAATGGATTTCCGAATTACGGGAATCTTTCGGGATAATATGAATATCGCTGGCGCCGCGCGTTACGGCTTCCAGCAACATGCCTTCTACCAGGTGAACAAGCAGGCTTTTGTTAATCTCGGCATCGAGAATATCTTCTTCTAACCCGGCGTCTTCGCTGTCTTCCTCGTGTATTTCGACTTCCGAATTTTCCACTAGTTTTAAAAATTCGTTTTCCGCTAAAAACACCGCGTCATATAATTTCCTGAAATCGTCCGGTTGAGTGTAATACACCT
>CAXHHS010000388.1:0-6721 GCA_964015645.1 uncultured bacterium | reverse complement strand
GGTATAGTGAATTGCCGTGCGCGCAATGCGGTCGCCATTTTCGTGAAAACGGTCGTATTTCAACTCGTCTTGAATAAACAAAATAATCAGCAAGCAGCAAGCAATGCCAATCGCCAGGCCCAGAATATTGATCAACGAATATGCCTTGTGCCGGCGGAGATTTCGTACTGCAATTTTGAGGTAGTTTTGAAACATAATTGCCCCTTCATCTTTGGTTCGATAAAAAGCCGTTTACGGGAGCTTATTACGGAAGAAGGTAATCGGAGTTGCCTGGAGAGGATTTTATTCTTAACAACGGGGCACTCAATGTCATTAAATTAAGCGAGATTGCAATCTTAACGAGTTGCAGCAGCAGTCGCAGAAGCAGGAAAAACAAAGACTACAACTGCCACTTCTCGAACAAAGCGCCTTAACTTTAGGGTATTGACGGAGCAGCATTGTATGGGTTCAAAACTCATCGTATTTCTCAATATTACTCAAACCCGACAATTTCCAGTTTTATAGGAACAACACCCACTTGTATAAAATCCAATTTTTCAGCAGCAGCGCGAGAGAGGTCGAGGATACGGTCAGGATGTCCACAGCGATCATTAATTTTAATCCGTACGGTTTTGCCATTCCGGGTATTGGTGATGTCGCAGATTGCGCCAAACGGCAGGGTTTTGTGGGAGGCTGTCATGGCGTTTTTATCATAAACCTCGCCACTGGCAGTTAGTACGCCATGCAAATTGTCATTATAATAAGCCGTTAACCCGTATTCCACAAACCCGATACCGGGTGCGCCATCTCTTGCCGGTTGTGTTGCCGGCGTACTGTTTACCGGTAATCGCGGATCACTTGATGGCGTTGCAGGAACGTTGGTATCCGGTTGCTTGTTTTCAGTATCCTGCGGCTTATTGTTACCTTTATTTTGTGGTTGATTATCGCCTTTATCCTGTGGTTGATTGTTGCCTTCGTCCTGTGAACTTGCCCTGCGTTGTACGCGAGCGCTGCCGCTTTCCGGGTATCCCCGGCTGGCGCCGCAGCTTTCAAATAAAAGCATTAGCAATAAAACGCTGCAAATTCTTCCCAACCATTTTTGCAAACGAATTTGCATAAAACACCTCCGCTTTTTATAAATGAATTAAATGATTTTTATCGCATCAAAAGCCCGCGAGGGGCGGCATATTCAAGAAGTGTACAATAGCAAAAAGAACTTATAGTATTTTTTTCAAAAAAGCCATATTTTGTTTCTGTTTACGAAGGGAATAAAATGAAGACAGCGGAAACTTATCAACAAAAAATCAAACTTACGGCAGACTATTTAAATGCCAGCAATAACGTTTTGTTTATTACCGGGGCAGGCATTTCGGCGGAATCCGGGTTGCCAACCTATCGCGGCATCGGTGGGTTGTATAACGATGATTTGACCGAAGATAATATGCCGATTGAGGAAGCGCTTTCCGGGTATATGATGTCGTTAAAACCGGATATTACCTGGAAATATATTTCCAAAATTGAGGAAGCCTGCCGCGGCGCATCCTACAACCGGGCACATGCCATTATTGCGGAGATGGAGCCACATTTCGAACGGTTGTTTGTGCTAACCCAAAATGTCGATGGATTTCATAACGACGCCGGTTCGGTAAATGTGATCGATATTCATGGGAATATCCGGGATTTGCAATGCACCAACTGTTTTTTCCGGCTTACGGTCGCGGATTATAGCGAACTTTCTATGCCCCCCAAATGCCCGGATTGCAGCTCCGTTTTGCGCCCGGATGTTGTGCTCTTCGGCGAATTTTTGCAGCCGGAAAAGACCTCCGCATTGTATACGGAATTAGAGAAAGGCTTCGATGTCGTGTTTTCCATCGGCACCTCCAGCGTATTTCCCTATATCTCCGGACCGGTGTTGGAAGCCTCTAAAATGGGCATTCCAACCATTGAGATTAATCCGGCGGATTCGGAAATATCAAGCATGGTAACGGTCAAGTTTTCGGAAAAAGCGGGAACGGTGATGGAAGATATTTGGCAGGCGGTGAAAAAGGATTAAGTTTCAAGGATAAAGGATTAAAGGGAAGTGGAAATAAACAGAAAATACAGATAAAGTTTATATAATGGCTGGATGGTTAAATGGTTGAGCCATATAACCATCCAGCCATTTAACCATTTAGGCTGCGAGCATTGTTTGTTTAACAACACAGAAATGCCGATCTACCCACAATCCTTCAACCTTTCAATCGGCAATCACCGGCTTGTGATGCAATACGCCATGCGATTTTAGTTCGCCGCGTTTAATTTCAACTGTGGAAATTTTTTCAGCTTTTAAATATTCTTTTAAAACGCGGTTGCCGATTGTCGGGTCGATGGTTGTGCCGCAGGTAAAAATATCAATCGCAGCATATTTATATTCCGGCCAGGTATGGATTGCCAGATGAGATTCCGCAATTACCACCACGCCACTAACGCCGTGGGGATTAAAGGTATGAAATGTTGAACTTACAATGGTTGCGCCGCATTCAATCGCCGCTCGTTTCATATAGGCTTCAATCATTTGAGCATCGTTGAGAATATTCGCGTCGCAATTAAAAAATTCAGCGAGAATATGCCGTCCGAGTGCTTTCATAAGGTCTCCTCCTATAACATCAGTAATAAACGAATAAAATTTCTGCCGGCTTATTTGCCAGGTTTTTGATAATAATTTTATTATCGAAAAATACGTAAAAACATCCGCCGCGATTCAATTTATTACATTCACTTTCTACCGTTAATTCCACTCTACCCTTTAACACAAATCCAAACCCCTCATCTTCTTCGAAATTCGTTTTGTATGTCACCAACGGGTTTACCGTTAGCAAAACCGGTTCCATTTCCAGGTATTTTAACTTGGGAATCAGGCGTTCAATTTTGAAATTTTTTTCAACTGCCTCCCCTATTCGATCTTTTTTAGTATAAATATTTCGCTCGGTTTCTTCCAGATCGCTAAAAAAGGTCGCCAAATCGACGCCAAGCACCTCAACCACTTGCTTAAGATTTAATACCGATGGCGCCGTAATATCGCGCTCCAATTGCGATATAAATCCTTTGGTTAGCTCCGCATTGTTGGCTAATTCTTCAATCGTTAACCCGCGGAGTTTGCGGAGCCGTCTTATTTTTGCACCGATCTTCATAATTTTTATTTAGGCTGCATTGCTTATCTTTAAGCAGCTGTTTTAAAAGTTAGTTCTCATGCCACAAAGGCATTAAGGCACTAAGTTTCACCAAGTCATTTTATAATTTTCTCTGTGTAACTTGGTGTCTTGGAGACTTCGTGGCAACTTTTAAAACAGTTTCTTAAACTGAAAAAAAGCGCCCCAATATATGATGTTAAGGCCAGGGTTGCAAAACAAAATTTATTATTTTTTTGAAATTTTTGTTTAGAATTTTAAACAAAATTTTTAAGCCCTAACCTTGTTTATTTTCAAATAATTAAAACCGGTTGTTTTTCTTTTTTTAATTGCACTCGAATAAAAAGAGATACATATTTGGCTGTAACAAAACCTGGTTATGGCACCTGTAGTGAATAATTCCGGTTGGGATTATAAACGGTAAATTACCTGCGATTTTATGAAGAAAAAAATCACCATCGGCAGGAAAGATAAAATCGACTTTCCCGAATTGGGATTATTTGATATCGATGCTAAAGTAGATACCGGCGCATATACATCCGCAATACATTGCCACAATATCGAAATTATCGAGACTGAAAACGCCTCGAAAGTGCGCTTTAATTTGCTCGATCCTTCCCATCCGGATTACGACGAAAAGGAATTCCTACTCCCGGTTCACCAGCAAAAAGAGGTGAAAAGTTCATCCGGTACTGCCGAGGCTCGAATTTTTATCAAGACAAAAATAATGTTGTTCGGCTCGATGATGGACATTGAACTATCGCTAACCGATCGCTCGGATATGAAATTCCCGGTTTTATTAGGCAGAAAGTTACTGCACGGTAAGTTTATTGTGGATGTCACCAAGCGCGATCTATCGTCCCTAAAAAAATATAGAGCAATTAAATCCGGCAAAAGGCACTGAGCGGCGGAATATTTCCACCGGAGGCTAATGGCGAGATGGTGCAAACGATCCAAAACACTTCCGATAAAAAAGCATTACAATTTGCGATGGCCCTATCGTTAGGAATTGGGATCATCATGTTTATTATCAAAATTGGAGCTTATTGGCTTACCGGTTCCACTGCTATTTTAAGCGATGCTGCCGAATCGGTTGTCCACGTAGCTGCGGTTGCCTTCGCGACATATAGTCTTAGGCTTTCCTTTAAACCGGCTGATGAAAACCACCCATACGGGCATGAAAAAATCAGTTTTTTTTCCGCCGGGTTTGAGGGAGCGATGATCACAATCGCCGCTATTTACATAATTTATGAAGCGATTTCGAAATGGCTGGCCGGGTTGCATTTGGAAAACCTCGGCACCGGCACGCTTTTAACCGCCGCCGCGTTTTTAATTAATGGAATTCTGGGAGGATATTTGCTTTGGATCGGCAAAAAGAAAAAATCGCTGATTTTGGAAGCGAATGGAAAACATGTTTTGACCGATTCCTGGACCAGCCTCGGTGTCCTGGTCGGGCTTGGGTTAACATTAACAACAGGATGGCTGCCCTGGGATCCCATTTGTGCAATTTTAGTAGCAACAAATATTTTAATTTCCGGTATCGGTTTAATTCGCAAAAGTATTGGCGGGTTGATGGATGCTGCGGAACCGTATATCGAAGCAAAAATTATAGCAGCGCTGAATGCTGAGACGGAAAAACATGGTATCCGTTTTCATCAACTAAAACATCGTAATTTGGGAAATACCTATTGGGTGGAAGTTCACCTGTTATTTCCGGGACAAACGCCCGTGCAACAAGCTCATAAAATCGCTACGGAAATCGAAAGCATTGTTGAAACAGCCTTAGACGCATCTACTTATGTTACAACACATTTGGAAGCAATCGAAGACCACCAGGAAGTGCATAAAGATCATCGCCACGAATTATAATGGCCTCGAACGTCGCGGAGTTGACAGGATATTATAAACGGCCACAATATTTATTTTTCGTAAAGCGAAGAGCGTTAGTTTCTCACGCTTTACGCTACACGCTCTACGCCTTCGTTCAATGAAAAGATTGTGAGATTCATTCCATTTAGTTGTGAAATTATGATCCTAAAAAAACGATAACTTTACGTACCTGCCCGGATTCCGCTTCATGTCCGTCGCCAGGGAATCGAGAGCTTCGCTGAGGCTGTTAATGTTGTTGTAGAGTTCCTCGTCGTTCAGCATTTTCGCGGTAGTGCCACCGTACTGAATTTTATATAACAGGGAGTCTGTTTTGGCGGAAATTCCTTTGATAATCGGGTATAGCTGGGGATCGTTTAGCACCCTGGCAAGCGTCCCTTTTCCATGCTGAACGGTGTCCATCAAAGTGTTAAAATTGGCGGAACTTGCGGAAAGGTTATTGTATAGCGCGGGATCAACGATAAACTTTCCGAGTGTTCCTTCCCCATGGGCAAGATACGTCGACGCTTTTTCCACATTGCGTATTACCGCTAACACTTTTTTGCCGGCTTTTTCATCCGTAAAAAATTGGCCGAGTACGCCCTTGCCCTGTGTGGCGAGCGCTACCAAAGAGTCGGTGTTTTTCAGTATGTTGCCGATGTTTTTGACCATATTTTCCGCATCGCCAAATATTTCGTACATATCTAAACCGGGATCGCTCTTTATAAATTCGTCATCTTGCAATACCGCATCGCCAGGGCTTCCAATTGTAACGTCAATATATTTATCCCCCAGGATGCCGAGGGTTTTTACTGTTGCCAGCGAAGAGGTGGTTATTTCATTACGATAATTTTTATCGATATTCAGCTCGATCACCACGCCGCGGCGATCCGGTTCATTGGAGATTTTCATTCCGCCGACCACACCAATCTTTAACCCGGAAAGGGAGATAAACGCGCCCCGATTTAATCCTTGCACATTTGGTAAGTACATGTAAAGTTTGTATTTATCTTCAAAGAATTTTTGGTTAGAAGCAACAATATAGAAAACAAATCCGGCAAGAAAAATTGCCAGGCCGATAATAATGTATACCCCGGTAGAAATGTTACGATCCTTTTTTGCAAATGCCATAGTTTATTACTCACAGGTTTTAGGTTCAAGGAGCCGCATCGGGCACATCAACTTTATCATACATTTTATGAATATCATCCACCGGGGGACCATCGTAGACAATTTTTCCCGCTCGCAGCATGATCATTCGTTTTACGGTTGAAACAAAGTAGTGAATTTCGTGGGTGACGATAACCGATGTCATTTTCTGTTCGCCATGAAGTTGTGTAATTAAATCCACCACTCGCTGGCAGGTAATCGGGTCTAATCCGGCGGTCGGTTCATCGTATAGCATGGTATTGGGATTTGAGATAACCGCACGGGCAACGGCAACTCGTTTTGCCATACCGCCGCTAAGCTGTGCCGGGTAATAATCCAGGAAATCCGCTAATCCCAGGTATTCCAATTCTTCCACAACTTTTCGATGGACTTCATCTGGCGGGAGTTTTAAATTTTCTTTCAGGAAAAAACCGACATTTTCTTCCACCGTCAAAGAGTCGAATAATGCGCCGCCCTGGAAGACGATTCCGAATTCCCGGCGTTTTTCAAGCAAATGTTTTTCGGAA
Source organism: uncultured bacterium (assembly GCA_964015645.1). Taxonomy (GTDB): domain Bacteria; phylum Calditrichota; class Calditrichia; order RBG-13-44-9; family J075; genus CAXHHS01. The sequence continues at coordinate 33 of CAXHHS010000388.1, read as the reverse complement.
ACTTTAGTGATGTTGTCTTCACCAATATAGATG
>CAXHHS010000387.1:0-6729 GCA_964015645.1 uncultured bacterium | reverse complement strand
TTAAATTAGGAGCCTACTATCATCAAGCGTCGCTAATACGCTACTTTTGAACCTCCGGGAGGTTTAAACCACACAAAATTTCGAAAATTGTTAATTATCCTAAAGAGACTTCCGAAAATTAGAGATTACGATCAAAAAAATATGTAAGGCCTGGTTTGGAAAATTTAAATGGATCTTTTGAAAATGAGCAGCAAGTAGAACTACAAGATTATTTAAGAATCTTGTATCGCGGGCGCTGGATTATTCTATTATCGTTTTTGGTGGTACTGGTTGCCACAGCGGTTTTTACATTTACCACCGACCCGGTTTACGAAGCAAAAGCAACCGTTATGGTTGAAGAAGATAAATCTTTTCAAGAAGAAATTTTTAATGTCGGCTATGTCGCTTCCCAATCTACAGCGATCAATAACCAAATAGAGATTCTAAAAAGCCGGTCACTTGCCGATCGCGTCATCCTGGCCTTGGAAACTGCTCCGCACAGGGATTCTTTAACCATTTTTCAACCAAATTCAAATGGAATTTATTTAACCAAACGCCAGCAAGTTAATTGGGTAATGAGACATTTGGTTGTAAACCCAAAACCAGATTCCGATGTTATTGAGATTACCTTTTCCGCCGGATCAGCCTTTGAAGCTGCGGAAATTTGCAATGCGATTGCCAACTCTTTTCAAAGATTAAACAAAGAATTTAAACTCAGTGATTTTAAAGAGTTACGGCTTTTTCTCGAAAACCAGTTAAACAAAAAAAGCGAAGAGCTGAAAAAATCCGAAGAAGTATTGAAATTATACCAGGAAGATGAAAAACTGGTTTCCCTGGACGACCATACGAAAGAGTTAATTAACCATTTGTCGAAAGCACAAGCAGAACTGGAAACATCCGTTATTACGTTGGAAGCCGACCAGGAACAGAAACATAACCTGGAGAGGCAATTAGACGAACGTAAGGAACTACTAAGTGAAGAAGTTTCACAAGTATCCAGCCCGGTGCTGGTTCAATTACAGCAAGACTACGCTCGTATGGTTAGTGAAAAGGTAAAATACGAATCGCTAATTGCCCAGGAGCGCAGCATTGATCCGAAAGTATATCAATTGGAATTGCAAAACCAGGCCAATCGCATTCGCGCAGTGCAACGGCGGCTGGAAGAAGAAGCCCAACGGATTGCCAATTCCAGCATGGTTTCCGACCCTTTAGCAGTTGCCCAGGAACTGCTGCAATCGATATTGGCAGTGGAAACCCGCATCCAGGGACACAGTGCAAAAATTAATGCCTTACGAGAAGTGGTTTCGCAATACGAACGCGAGCTTGAGCTGTTGCCGGGGCAGGGGCTGGCACTGGCCCGTTTGGAACGCCAGGTAAAAGTGGATCAAAACATTTACATTTTGCTAACCCAAAAATTAGAAGAAACCAAAATTACCGCTGCCGGCCAAAAAGAGATTATTCGCGTAATGGACAGCGCGATAGAACCACAGAATCCTGTTAGCCCCCAAAAGCGCCGCAACCTTCTATTGGGTGCAATCCTCGGTTTAGGCCTGGGTATCGGTATTACATTTTTATTGGAATTCCTCGATGACTCGATCAAAAATCCGGATATACTGGAAAAAATGGGATTCCCGATCTTAGCCATTATCCCGGAAATTCCTTCCAAAGAGTTAGCAAAATCTATTAGCGCAACGAATGGCCATCATCCTAAAGAATTTAATATGAGTCAGGAATTCGAATCCCGATTAATTACTCACCTGGATCCCAAATCTCCCGTTTCCGAGGCATATCGTACGCTGCGCACCAATATTCAATTTCAAAATATGAAAAAGAATGGAACGGCGCTTTTGGTAACAAGCTCCACGCCTAAAGAAGGTAAATCCACAACGTTTTCGAATCTTGCAATTACGATGGCGCAAATGGGAACCAAGACACTATTGGTTGATACGGATTTACGCCGCCCGGTTGTGCATTCGATTTTTAAGCTAAATAAAGACAAAGGGATTACAAACTTTTTAGCGGGGAAATCGGATTTTAATGAAATTGTTAAACCATCCTTGATTGACAACCTGTTTGTCGTAACCTCCGGTCCCTTACCGCCTAACCCTTCGGAGTTATTAGCTTCCGATGATATGGATCGCTTTATCGAAAAAGCGCGATCCGAGTTCGATTTGATATTGTTCGACAGCCCGCCGGTAATTGCCGTAACCGACGCCGCAATTCTTACCACCAAATTAGATGGAACCATTTTGGTGATCAAAGCCCATCAAACGCAAAAAAATGCCATCCAACGCGCGAAAATGTTAATGGATAATGTAAATGCCCAAATCGTGGGATGCGTGTTAAATAGCGTTAATATCCAGAAAGCTTATGGGTCATCATATTATTACTATTATTATCATTATTACAGCTATTATGGGCACGATTTAAAGCGCAGCAAATTTTCCTCATCAAAGCCATATTCATAGCGAAGAGATAAGCAGCTATCCAATTCTACCCAAACTGCTTTTGCTACAGTTCACATTAGAGTGATATTTTTTATGGCAAAAAGATTATGGGCAAAATAATTTTCTATAATTATTTTGCCCATAATCTTTTTGCCTCATTATTTCTTCGGAGTTCAACACGTGGCAAACCGTATTGCGGCAAATCAATTTTTAGTCGTTCTATTTATCAGCCATTGCTTATTATTCTGCTGTACAGACTCCCATTCCCAGGAAAATTCCACCGGATTTCACTTCACCCAAAGCGATCTTTTAAGCGAATCGAAATATGAAGATATTTCTATCGAATCACTTTATATCCCAATGCGCGACGGCGTAAACATTGCTATTGATATTGCACTCCCTAAAAATTTACCTTCCGAAATCCAAATTCCGGCAGTTATGAAAATGACCCGCTATTGGCGAGCATCCGAAGGCAGCGGCATATCCGGTTTTCAACATTATTTTGCCAGTCGAGGCTATGCTGTTATTACGGTCGATGCCCGCGGTTCCGGCGCCTCTTTCGGCAAACGCGACTATGCTTTGCATAGCGATGAGGTAAAAGATTACAGCGAAATTGTAGATTGGATTATTCAACAGCCCTGGTCAAATGGTAAGGTTGGCGCCTATGGCGTTTCTTACGAAGGCTCCACTGCCGAATTGCTGGCGGTGAATAATCATCCCGCTGTGAAAGCAGTAATTCCCCAATTTAATGAGTTTGATATTTACACTGACATTGTCTATCCCGGCGGCATCTTTTTGGATGCATTTATCAGCCAATGGGCGGAATTTGTTTACGATCTGGATCACAATAACATGGGAAACCGGGGTGTTAAACCGGTTGATAAACGCTTGCTTAAACAAGCACTTAAAGATCACGAAAACAATTGGAACGTCTACGAAACCGCTAAACAATCGCCTTTTCGCAACAACGAAGCGAATGGGTTTTCCTATTCTCAAATTAGCGCGATGAATCTTGAAGAAAAAATTGAAAGCTCTGGTGCAGCTATTTCCGCCTGGGGAAGCTGGATGGATGCGGCAACTGCCGACGGTGTTATCAAGCGATTTCTCCAATTTAGCAATTCGCAAATTTCCGTTATTGGCCCCTGGAGCCATGGCGCTGGTTTTCACGCCAGTCCCTACCTGGCGAAAAATGCGCCAACGACTCCTGATCGCAGCGATCAATTAAAAGCGTGTTTGCAATTTTTCGATTTCTACTTGAAAGGAATCAATAATCGACTACCGAAAAAGAAAACGCTTTTTTATTACACCATGGGAGAAGAAAAATGGAAATCAACCGTCCAGTGGCCACCGGATGGCAGCAGTATTCAGCGTTATTTCTTTTCCGAAAATAATGCCTTATCGAAAAAAATACCTGGTAGTGAGATCGGAAAAGATCAATACCGGGTCGATTTTAGTGCAACGACCGGAACGAGTAATCGCTGGCATACGCAGCTTGGCGGTGGCGATGTATTTTACCCGGATCGCCGTCAGGAAGATGAAAAACTGTTAGTGTACACCAGCGCATCGCTTGCACAAGACATTGAAATTACCGGCCATCCAATGGTCTCTTTAAACATTTCATCTTCGGAAACGGATGGTGCTATTTTTGTCTACCTGGAAGATGTCAATGAAAATGGCAAGGTATATTACATTACTGAGGGCCAATTGCGACTAATTCATCGAAAGATTTCCGAAACTTCCACAACCTACAAGGATTTAATAATTTCTCGCGATTACAAGCAAGAAGATGCAAAACCGTTAATCCCGGATGAAATTTATGAGATTAGATTCAGCTTGCTGCCAACATCGGTTTTGATCAAAAAAGGACATCGAATTCGAATTGCAATTGCCGGGCACGACAGGGATACGTTTTCACGCGTGCCGGAAAGTGGAGAGCCGATTATTTCGGTTTTTCGGAATAAAACGCATTTTTCCTATATCGATTTGCCTATTGTAATACATTAAAAACAATTCTTTATTAGATGTTTTGTACAAAAATTGCTTTTCAAATCAACATCCTTTATCTTTTACAAAAATTTATAAAAGATAAACAAACATTCAATATAATCAAATGTAGAGCCGATTATGAATGAAGCAAAGCTTCTTAGACGGTATACAAGTCTGCCAATTGCATTGGATATGTTGTGGAATAAAAGAATTACTTTAGTAGATCCTAACTTATGGGTAGATCAAAACGATGCATTTTTCATCCATACCTACAAGAAACGAAAAAATTTAAAATCTGTTCTGGCTCTATGTTTCACAATGAAATCGGAAAGATATCACCACTGGAATGTGTTTGCGCCTGGTTACTCAGGAGTCCGATTGGAGCTAGATTTTGACGAAATCATATCTCCTCTGAAGGGTAATCCAAGCATCAACCACGGGAAAGTTGAATATAACCCTATAAAAAACCTCCAGGGCAAACTTTCTGCTATAGATATAAATAAGCTTCCTTTCTTAAAGAGAACCCCATACAAAGACGAAGAAGAATATCGTCTAATTTATGAGAGTAATGAGGAAGATATCAACACTAAATCGTTTCCACTCAAATTGGCAGCAGTTAAGCGAATCATTTTAAGCCCATTTTTACCCAAGCCTTTAGATAGAACAATAAAGGATATAATAAAATCCATTCCTGATTGTAGTGATATAATTGATGTCTGGCGAACAACCCTTATTGATAATCCCGAATGGAAAGGTCTTGCTGAGAAAGTTCCTGCTCGTAATAAAATTACTGAAAGCTAGTATAGTAAAAATCATCTCTCAACTCTTCCCGAACCACTTCCCTTTGCCAATTTTTCAACTTCTTCTACAGAAACCAAATTAAAATCTCCCGGAATAGTTTGCTTCAGGCAGGAGGCTGTAACAGCAAATTCAAGAGCTTCTTTGGTATTCGATTTCGCGAGTAAGCCGTAAATCAAACCACTGGCGAAAGAGTCGCCGCCGCCAAATGTTACATCAAAGGTTGATGTTTGCACAAACCGGCTATATCCGGGCGGTGAGAGGCGTAACATAATTTCTCCGAAGGTGATTACTTTTTTATTCATAATATTCTCCATATTTTTTAAGGCTGAGGCTAAGGTTTTCAATTGCCGGAAATACTTTGATGATGTCTGCGCCGCACTCATAAGCCGTGAGGATTTCAGCCGGCGTGAAACAGCCAGGCATTGCCGGCAGATCATAATGGTGTGCGATTTCGATGATACCCGGTTTAAATACCGGGCTGACAATATATTGCGCACCGGCATTAATCGCTATCCACGCAGTTTCCGTATCCAGCACGGAGCCAACGCCAATATGAATGATATCGCCTTTCGAGCGGGCAATTTCTTCGATTACCGCCAGTGCGTTGGGGGTGGTCATGGTAATCCCTATACCGGAGATGCCACCTTCATAAATAGCATCGACAATTCTTTTCAATTTTTCGAAATTGGACATGCGAATAATTGCCACTACACTATTTTCAATAATTTTGTTCAGCATTTTAAATCAACTCATTTTCTTTTTCCTGTCTATTTGATTCTTTTGTTGTGGCGTACTATTTTCCATAAAGCATGTCCTGCGCTCAATAATGCTACCCCACCGGCAGCCAGTAAAAAATTGTTTCTTTTATTAAGCGCTTTATTATCAGTGTTCTCAATCGCTTTATTATCGTAGCGAAGGGCGTTAACTAGTAAGGCAATTTCTGCGCTAGCAAAGACAATTCCGGTTGCACGTAACCAAAAAGGATTATTAGAGTTTATACGACTTGCTATTGAAATTTGCGAAGTTCCGGCAAACAAGAGAGAAGGAACGCCTTCTAAAGGAGAAATTCTTACTTGAGAGATAGGTGGTAGTAAAGATTTTATGGGGATATTGCTAATTGGTTTAACACGTATTAACACTTGTAAATTTGATTCTACAACATCAATCGCCCTTTCTGTTTGAAATGCCTCAATTTTATCTGCCGGTTGCAAAAAACCGAGATCAATTTTTGCTAAAGTATCAGGCGCATCCCAACTATCGAAGTTTCGCGCAACAGTCATCGCTATTTCGAATTGCAAAGGGTTTCTCATTTTTACTTTACCTGTCAAAAGTACGGCATCTACCGGAGCGATTTCTTTGGAATCGAGAATTAACACATCTGTTGAATAAATTCTACTCAATTGATCTTTTAGCTTTTCCGTAAAATTTAATAAAACTTTATTGGATGGATTATCTTCCCAGAATGGTTCCGATACTGTCTCTTATACACATCTGACGCTGCCGACGAGCTTCTTGG
>CAXHHS010000386.1:0-6743 GCA_964015645.1 uncultured bacterium | reverse complement strand
GTTTGCTTTGCCAGGCTGTTTAGTGTGGTGAGAATTCCACTGCGCTCATTTCTGGCGGGAACCAGCACGGAAACCAGCGGCTGCCCGTTTGCCGACGCTGCATTTCGGTTTTTCTCGCGCAGAATGCCAATATAAAAAAATAAAATAATACTGCTGTAAAACGCCGCCAGGGCCAGAAAAAGTATTTCGATCATTGCGCTCTTTTAGCGGTTTCAAGATTTTCTTCCAAGTAACTTCCGTTGGCCTCTTTCACTTTAAACACATAATATAATCCGGATAGCGCGGGTGTCAGGAAGTTGATTAAAAACACGACCATAGAGGCATTAAAAACTGCCGCTTGTGATACGGCAAATTGGGAATAAAAAAAGACCGAGACGCCTTCCCGAATCCCCAAATCTCCAAAGGTTAACGGCAGCAGCGTTTTTACCAACAGCATGGCGGTAACGGCCTGGAAAGATTCGCTAAAGGCGACGTTTGTAAACGCCAGTACAAGGATGTGGTATTGCAATACAATCACCACATACCAAAGCAACGTGAGGCTTAAAACGACGAGGATGTCTTTAAAACGAATATCATCGTACGCTTTCACCAGGGAAATAAACTTTGATTCCGGCGACAATCGCGAACTCACTTTTCGTAACAACTTCTTCGTTGTTTCAGGGTTTAGAATGATCATCCAGGAAATCGCTAAAACAATTCCACCAGCGACAACAAACGGTAAAACACTGCTAAATTCCCACACGCTATGGTAAATAATCATCAAGACCAAACTCAATCCACCGAGCGTGAATATGATAATTTGGTTTGCTGCTTTATCCAGTAAATTTAAACCGGTAATGACGGTTCGATCCCTGTCACTAAAAAAGAGGCCCCGCGCCAATTCCCCTAACCGTCCTGGTGTTACCAGGCCTAGCGTATATCCAAACAGAAGCGAACCAAAAACTTCACTATTTTTCGTGTTCTCAAATCGATTTTTGAGCAAGTAGCGCCATTTCAGGAATGCCAGGTAAATATTGGGAATCAGCAATAGCAGGCAAAATAGGATATTCCACCAATCGGTTGTGCGAAATGCTTCCAGGAGTGATTCCCGGCGATCAATTTCCCGGTAGAGCGTCGCGATCAACGCAATGCCAGCGAGTAGCTTTAGCCAATAAATCCATCGAAGGCGTATTTTCATAGGAGATTGAAAGGGTTGTGAAAATATTGTGATTTTAGTTTTGCCGTTTAAAATGGATCATAGAATTGTACGATTGTGCATCAAATGGTTAAATGGTTGGATGGTTAAATTGCTTAATTGTTAAATGGCTCAGTTGTTGAACTAAAAAATAGCAATGTAACAATGCAACAATTTAACCATCCGGCCAGCCAGCCATTCATCTTTATAAGGTGAGATACAGCGAAAACCGGTGGCTGTCGCCCAAATCCTCGGTAATCGGTTGATAGCTGTAGTCCAGCCGGAAAAAGGATTTGTGAATACCAGCGCCCAGGGTAAAACTGCGGGCTTCGTAACCGGCCATGTAACCAGCGCGGAGAAGGATGTTTTTCAAAACACCGGCTTCCGTACCAAAATGAAAACGAGCATCTTCTTCGAACGGAAATAGGACATCGCCCGCGAGCATTAATTGGAAACCGTCGCCGGAATTTAAGAGATGATACTGCCCGCCGGCACGGAAAATTTTAGGCAATTCGCTGGCTTCTTCCCGGAATTTCCCCATAGAACCGAGATTTTGCACCACACCGGCGATAATCAGTTTTGATGACACATCATACCGCAGCCCCAAATCGATTCCCCAGCCGCCGGCGTCATCGACGAAAATCTTTTCGTAAAGATATTTTGCCGTTAAACCGAGGTTTAGTTTATTGCCGAATTTCCGGGCGTAGGAGACTCCGGCGGAGATGTAGTTGGCGCTGGTTTGCTCTATCGGTGATGATGTTGGGGTAGTACGTACCGGAATATCGCTGAGATTAAAGCTATAGACGTGAAATGCAATACTGGATTTTTTTCCGGCAATTTGCAACGCACCAAATTCACTGCGAACATCCAGCAGCCATTCATTGTGCATAAATACCACGTTGGATTTGTTCGCCGCCAGCAGCCCGGCGGGATTCCAGTAGGTCGCATAGGCATCATTTGTCACTGCGCTAAAAGCTTCGCCCATTCCGGCTGCCCGGGCATCCACGCCTACTTTTAAAAATGCCAGGCCGGTGGCGCCTTCGTTTTCAGATTGTGCATTCATCCAATTACTTACTGCAAGAAGAATTAATATTATAATCGTTATCCGTTTCATTTTTCTTCCTAATTTTAACTGCGAATTTCATTTAACCACGAATTGTGTGGATCCAGACAATTTTAATTCGCCCCTTCAGGGCTTAGTTTCATTTTTATTCTCGTTTTTCCCAGGATGTTACCCTGGGCTTTGATATTTTTCCCTTTCAGGGAAATGGTTATTGTAATTAGATATTGGCTTTTATTTTTCCAAGGCGATGCCCTAGACTTTGACAATTACCCCTTTCAGGGAAGTAATTGTTTTAAAATATCTTAGCTTCTTTAGTTTTTTAAATTACAGTTTCTTTTCTGTTTTTAGAAAAGAAACTGCCAGGAGAAAATATGGCTGATGCCTTCGTCGATGACGCTGTTGAGGAAGGCGTAATTTAGCATCATATTGGTTTTTTTGAAGGCTTTGAATTTCAAGCCGCCGCCGAATGTAATACGAGAATCATCGTAGCCAAGTCGCCCAACGGCAATTTGGGAGGTTAGCTCCACACCGGCGTGATGTTTTTTCGCGCCTTTGTTGCTCCATTCAAAATCATAGGCAACCGACGCCCATTTAAGCGGCGTACGAAAAAACAAACCGGCTTTTTGCGTCACCGGGAATTTATTAGGCAAATCGGAACCGCGCTCAAACAAGTTATTGGTATTGGATTCCAGACTGGAATTAAGGTCTTTTACCTGGTAGCCAATCGCGAAATTTTTGTGGGGTTTGATGAGAACGCCCAAATCAATGCCCAACCCGGAGCCTTTATAATTAAAATCTTCGTTGTCGTCAACATTTTCGCGAAGGAATTTGACGGATACGCCCACGCTAATTAAATCCGATGGCACATTTTGCAGCTGTTTATCAGCTTGTGCCAGGGCAATAATTTTTAAGGCAAACGATGCGTAAATGGCATTTAACCCATGATCGATTGCGCCGACATCATCTCCATTGGAATTATAGGCTCGTAAATTCCCCACACCGCTGTTAACCCATCCAATCGATGCACCGGCAACCGGCGCCAGTGGCAACGAAAATCCGACAAAGTTAAAATTGCGATCCAAAGACATGCTGCTATAAGAAAGCGACAACTCTTTTTTATCCAGCGTTGCAAGGGCAGCGGGATTATAGAAAAAACCGTAGCCGTTATCGGCAGTGGCAACCTGGGCATTGCCCATTGCCAGCGCTCGTGCGCCCAATCCCACTCGTAAAAATGCACCGGAAAACCCGCCGTTTTCTTCAGCGAAAGTTGCCGAGGTTAAAAACGTAAAAAAGATTATAAAAAACAATGGTTTACGAAACATAAAATTCTCACTGGTTTTAAGAACAAATAATTTTCATCAAGTATTCCACATCACTCAGTTAATGATCACGATCTTCCCCCAACTAACTTCTCCACCCACTTTAGCACGGAAAAAATAGACGCCATTATCTACTAATCGCCCGTTGTTATCTTTACCATCCCAGGTAATTGAGCGATCAAAACCGCCCGCACCTGATGCGGTTTGGTTTTCCGAAAGCGTGGTTACGCGTTCCATTGCATAACTGTAAATATCAATGGTTACGGTTCCGGATTCGGTGATGTCAAACTGAAAACGGCAAGGCCGGTCCGTATGCAGCGGCGAAAACGGGTTAGGATAGGCATACACTGCCGGATCGGTGCGCTCGCGAGTGCTGACAAAACTGCGAAAAACAGTCCAATCAAACCCGTTATTGGCCGTTAAGCCCAGGCCATCGGCAGAGCCAACCCATAAGCGATGTTGCGACCCATCCGCCGGTGATGTGGCGGCGGAAAAATACGTATTGGTGAATAATCCTTCCCCGGTGACATTATCGCGAACGGCGGGAAGTAAAAACCAGGTTTGGCCATTATCGATGGTCTTGTAAACCCCTTTTTCCGTGGCGATATAAACCACAGAATCGTAAAAAGCGACGTATCGCGGAAACGTTCCGTCGGAAAGTTCATCTTTTAAATGAATATCCCAGCTTTCCCCGCCGTTGGCTGTACGGCTAACGGCAGTAAATTCACTGGTATCAGTGGATAGCGTAGTTGCCCAAATTTGATTGTTCCAGGCATTATGCCACATACCAATAATCCAGTTGCCGGAAATTCCCTGGCTTTGGTTTTTGGATGTAAAGCGCTGCCAGCTTTGCCCGCCGTCACCGGACTTGCTTAATCCTTCGGCGGTGCCAACCCAAATATTGTTATTTTCTTTTAATAGGGAAAATCCGATGTGATTCAAATTCGGAAGAGCGGCGAATGGCCGGCCATCGGTAGTAATAATTTCCCAGGTTTGCCCGCGGTCAAAGGAACGGCGAACACCACCGCCCCAACTGGCAATCCAAACTTCATTGGTATCCGCTACCAAAACATCAAATGTGATATTCTGAACGCGGGTTGTTGTGGGCTGCATTCCGCCCAGAGTGTCATCACGGCTATCGACCGGTTGAGGAACATTTAGCCATTGGGAACTGCCTGGCTCCAGGTAGCGCAGACCGCCGCCGATTTGCAGGCTCATATCGTCATCTACAAGTGTGTCGTATCCTACCGCGATCCAAATGGTGCCATCCGGGCCAACATCCATTGCGCTGGTGCCGCCGGGACCCTGGCCACCGTAATCATCCGGGGTAAAATTTCTCCAGGTACCGCCGTTGTCGTCTGAAGTGCCCAGGCCAAAACCGGTACCAATCAGCAGGGTGTTGATGCTTTCATCCCACAGCAAGTCGGTAATGCTGTTTCCGATGAGGCCGCCGCGGTCGGTAGTTGAATCTGCGCTGCTACTTTTTTCCAGGCGGAAATCCGTGATTTTTTGGCCGAAGGCAGAAACAGATAGGCTCAGTAAAATTAGTAGTTTAGCAATATGGTTTTTCATGTATTCACCAAAATTTCTTTCGTTTCATTATTGGAATTCACTACCGAGCACTTCTTTAACATGTCACCCCTGCCGGGGTTCGCTTCCAAAACTGCGGAGCAGTGATATGTTTATAGTAACAGCCTGCTCAAAAACCGCTTAAACTCCATTAGGAGTGGCATGTTTATTCGCCTCATTAGTAAATATCCGGTACTGAATATTATGATTATTTAAAAACGTATGCCAAACTGAAGTTTGGCACTCCTGCTTTTATTTTTCTACGGTAAAATTACTAAGGTATCGATAACGACCGGTGCGGCGTTTTCGACTCGATCCAATGCCTCGAAAGTAAAACGAAAGGTTCCTGCTACACTTTCCGGGATTACAACAATACCACGGGAATAGATGCCATCTCCGGCAGCTACATCGCCCAATTCGCCGGTATCAACCATTTCCAATATCGATGGCGTTCCGCCTTCCCGCTCCACGGTAAATTGCACTTCTTGAATATCACCCGGTCCCTGGGGATCGTTAACCCGAATTTGAATAACCAGTGAATCTGCCCCGGATGCCGGGCGTTGAACGGTATCCGGCACCACCGGATTCACCATTACCGGCGCTTTGTTTTCCAGAAATATGATTTGGCTTAATGCGTTTGAGGCATCTTCATTAAAATCAATCGCTTGAAACTCCAGGACATATCGCCCCTGGCGCTCCGCAGCGTAAGTGGAATCGAATAGTTTGCTAAACTCGCCTTCGCGTTGGGAGATTTCGTTGGAGAGTTGCAGGCTATCGGTGGTGATTAAACTTCCTCTTTGCAATAACCGGGCAAGAACCGTTTCAACATCCTGAACATCATTGCTGTCGCGCACAGTGGCGCTAAATGCGACCGGGGGAGATCCGGATACAAGAGTATCCGGTGCGTTTATCGATAATAAAACCGGCGGAAAATTTATCACGGCAGTTGCGCTTGTAAAATCGGATAAAATCGATTGTTGAGAATTATCAACGGCTTCGGCTTGAAAAAAGATTTCCCCTTCCGGTAATGCCAGCGTATCAGCGTTTGTAAAGATGCCATCTTTGGCAACTACATCGCGGTCATTGGGAAACAGCACACCGCCATCATCATATAATGTTAGCTCACCCAATGGGGTGGATTGATCGCTGCCGAAAAATACGACTTTTACTTCCGAAACCGCTTCCGCCCCTTCCGGGTGAACGACGCGATAAGCGAATTCGTTGGCTTCCTGGCTGGCAGTATTGATCCGTTCCGGCACTTTGAATGCTTCGATGGAGAATTCCGCTAACGGTTCCGGGGGGATGATTTCTTCGTCGCAGGAAATGAACATGCCGGCTATGTAAGTTATTGTTAAAAATGAAATTAGGTTACGCATTTATGGACTCCTATCGGCTCCTTTTTATTTGCGCAAGTTGGAAACTTGCGTTACAGTTGGTGCGAGTTAGAAACTCGCGTTACGCTGGTTTTTGCCAGGTGATTGCTGCCCATTCATTTAGTGTTATTTGATCGAGCAATTGCAAACCGGCTTGTTGATAAATTTCGGTTAAGCGTGGTGTATCCTCTACCTGTCTCTTATACACATCTCCGAGCCCACGAGACTCAATTGCATCTCGGATG
>CAXHHS010000385.1:0-6766 GCA_964015645.1 uncultured bacterium | reverse complement strand
GGTTGGCTGGCGGCCTTTTGGGTTTTCTTTAAGCCGATCATAGAAGCGCGATTAATTTTTGGATTTAACTTTTTAGCTCATTTGAAGATGATTAATGCTCGATTTCATCATCATCATAAAAATCTTCATTATCTTCATCGCTAAAATATTCCGGTTGAATAATTTTAAGTTCCAATTGCTCTGATTGCAATTCCGCAATATCAAAAATGATTCTTATTCTTAAGAATTCATCAACAAGGCCATAATAATTTGGATTTGGAGTGGAAAGGATATTGTTTTCCACCAACCATTGTAATGTTTCAAAATCAGAATATTCTTTTGCTTCATTTCGATCAATTCTGGTAGGAAAGCCTTCTTTGGCAGTATCTATCAAAGATTTCAAAGTATCCAAAGTACCATGTATTTCGAGCATATGGATTAATGCCTCATAAACTTCGAACCGATCTTCATAACAGATTTTTTCCAAAGAAGTAAGCAGATCTTTAGAATCGATTATATTATCTGGATTGGCATTTTCATGTTCAATAATATGTGATCCTAATAATTGCATCAGGTGTGGATGGCCGCCAGACAGCTCGACAATACGATCTATTATGTCCGGATCAATACTAATCCGGATATTGTATTTGGAGGCTTCTTTTACTAATTGCATAAATTTACTTTCCAAAAGATAATGCGCTTCTCTAAATTTCATTGGTTGTAGATTAATCGATTTATAAAAAAATCGCCTAATCCCCTCATCTTCGTTGACCATAGCCTTAAAAAACGGACTTACCCCGGCAATGATAAACCGAACCTTTTTAACGCCTTGCTGTTGGGTATGGGTTATGACGCTCCGAATTAACCTCGCAATCGGAACAGGACATTTATCTGCTTCATCAATCGCTAATATCAAAAACTCCTTGTCTTTTAATAGAAGAGTCAAGTATTCTTCTTCCACAATTCGCTTTAAAGCCGCTAAATGGCGGCCTTCAACATAGTAGCGGCAAATTTCCGAAGATTCTATTTCTATAAGCGATCCGAATTTAAATCCAATCCTTTGAGATCGCTCATCGACCTGGATAAATGACTCCAAAAGAAGGCGCGCTGCTTCGTCTACCGTTTTAACATCCCTATCGCCTACGGCTATTACCGTTTTCGAAATATGGGAGGAATCAAAGCCTTCCATCAACAGTCTAACCCTTGCCATTAGAGAAGATTTTCCAATGCCAATTGCTCCTTGGATTGCAACCGATCCCTGGAGGAGACTTCGTTCAAGCGTTCTTAGTTCTTCTGTTCGGCCAAAAAAATCTTCGGGATTGCTTGCAATTTCCGAGGGCGTGAAAGGGTTGCTTAACATATATCATACCTCGTAAAGAATTGGTACAAATTTCCAGCAATTTTAAATCGTGAATTGTCGGAAAGTTAATCATTCCCGGAATTCTATGCAAATATCCGGTGCTGCTTTCGTTTTAGGAAATTCGCAAAAAACCATTCGACAATTTAGACTCCCTCAAACCTCTTGTGAAAAACGTGTGAATAATGCGGATTATCTTAGTCGCGCTATTGACGATACGAGGTGACAGCAAATTTTAAATAAAGAAAGGAAACACACTTAAATAACCAACAAATCAATTCCCTCAAAAAAGGAGATAACGATGTTTCAAAAATTGATGATGATTTTACTCTCACTATCCATTCTAATTTTCACTGTTAGTTGTAGCGATGACGATGATCCGACCTCACCCTCGCAGCCAACACCGACCACATTCCAGGTATCGATTGAAAATACATCCCAGGGATTTGGCATTATGTCCAGCGGTGTATTTAACACCCCGGTTGGCGCTTCTTCACCGGGGCCAATTGTTAGCGGCGGCGCTTACGAATTTAGCTTTAACGCTGCCCCCGGTAACAAACTCTCCCTCGCCAGTATGTTCGTGCAATCCAACGATCTGTTTTATTCACCGGGAGAAGCCGGGATCGAACTGTTTGATGCCAGCGGCAACCCCAGAACCGGTGACTTTACTTCGGAGTTACCCTTGTGGGATGCCGGAACCGAAGCCAACGAACCGCCGGGCGCCGGCCTGCACCAAGCGCCGCGCCAGCCTGCTGCCGATAACGGCGCAGCAGACCCCGATAATACGGTTCGCCTGGTAAATGACGGTTATACCTATCCGGATGTAACCAATGCTATTCGCTTTACGCTTACTTCAAATTCACCAACAGAATTCACCGGGCGATTAGAAGTTGTTGCCCCGGTAAAAGATTTTATCGCCAGCGGCGCATTTGCGACCCCGGTTGGTGCTTCCGGCCCCGGCCCGATTGGCCCCGGTGGCGCTTATGAATTTAGCTTTAACGCCGCGCCCGGCTACAAACTCTCTTTTGCAAATATGTTTGTGCCCTCTAACGATTTTTTCTTCGCCCCGGATGAAAACGGTATCGACCTGTTCGATGCCAGCGGCAACCAAATTACCGGTGATATTACCGGCCAAATTGAATTATGGGATGCCGGCACGGAAATTAACCAGGAACCGGGATTGGGTGAAGATCAAGTTCAGCGGCAATCGGCAGCCAATACCGGTGCGGCAGACCCCGACAATACGGTTCGCCTGGCCCCGGATGATTTTAACAACCTCCCCGCCGTTAGCGATGTTATCCGCGTTACCTTAACCGCTACATCTGCCACCGGTTTTACCGCGCGGATTGAAAATGTTTCTACGGCAACAACGCTCTCAACGTCAGATGGCGGCACACAAGCCGTTCCGATGTCCCCCGGCGTTTGGGCAATTCACACCAACACCAGCCCGCTGTTTACGCCCGGGCAACCCGATTTTGGCGATGGTCTGGAAGCAATTTCCGAAGATGGAAATGTAAGCGGCTTGAATACCGTTTTAGCCGGAAATACAGGGGTAAATGTGGTGCTTGCGCCTGGTGTTTGGACCGTACACAACGCTGATGCACCCTTATTTACTGTTGGGCAAGCGGATCGCAGCGAAGGCCTGGAAGGGCTGGCAGAAGATGGCACCCCCGGCAATTTGAACACGGCTTTAACCAACATGGCCGGGCTGCCGGCAACACCGTTTGCGCCTGGTGTTTGGGTGATTCATACAACCGATGCGCCGTTTTTTGATACGGATCAGCCGGATCGCGGCGAAGGCCTGGAAGCCCTGGCAGAAGATGGCGATCCTTCCGGCTTGGCAGCCGCAGTTGCCAATCGCGATGGTGTTTCATCCAGTGGCATATTTAATACACCTTCCGGTGCCAGCGGGCCGGGGCCAATTATCGCCGGTGGAAGGTATGAATTTACAATTGAGGCATTGCCCGGTGATAAGTTGAATTTTGCCACGATGTTCGTGCAGTCAAATGATATTTTTATCGGCCCGAATGAACAGGGCATTGCCTTGTTCAACAATACCACACCGGTTTCGGGAGATTTTACGGCCCAGGCAGTTTATTGGGATGCCGGAACTGAGGTGAATGAAGAACCGGGTATCGGCCTTAGTCAAGCCCCCCGTCAATCTGGCCCGGATACAGGCCCGGTGGAAAACGGAATTGTTACGCTTGGCCCTAATGACAATTTTACATATCCGTTAGAAAGCGATGTTATTCGGGTTACGATAACGCCACAATAGACAGACATTCAGCCAAACGGTTTGCTCAAAGCACTTCTCATATACCTTTGAATGTGGTATTCAGTCATCCCTGACGAGAAAAAACCCAACGGATAAATTTGAAATACTTCTGTTGGGTTTTTTCGTAAAAAATGTAAAAGGAAATTGTTGTTTATAGAAAAATTCAAAGATAAGTTAGGAATTCTAATCTAAAAATTGATGATGTGATGAACTCGAAGATATTATAAATTCATTTACTGCGCTCTTTCAGAGCTTATGATAGATTTATCTTATTCCCCCGGTACTTCGCACCGGGCTGTATTACGACGCCCTTTCAGGGCTAAACTACAAAGCTCTGAAAGAGCGAAATATTATAGCCCGGTGCAAAGCGCCGGGAGAATAAAAACAATAACTTAGTAGCCCTGAAGGGGCGCAATAAAATCTAATTTAGCATTATCATAATTAATTGAGATTCTGTGAAAATCGGTTAAATCAGTGGTTACCAAAAAAGGTGTTAAATATGAAATCATCAATCTTAATTACAATCGCTTTAACCATTCAATCTTTATTCGCACAAAATTGGGTAGAGATAATACCGGACAGCGGAGAGATGCCCTTACCACGCACCAATGCTGTAGCCATTTACGATTCCGCGGCGCATCGTATGGTTGTTTTTGGCGGAAGATCAGCATCCGGGGATTTGAATGATATTTGGGAATTCGATTTAACAACAAATTCCTGGCAAGCATTGATGCCGACCGACGGTCCCACGCCAACACCCCGTAGAACAGCAGGCAGCGCTTATGATCCGGCAAACCACCAAATGCTCATTTGGATGGGGCAAGGCAGCGGGCTTTATAATGATGTTTGGGCCTTCGACCTCTCCCAGGAAACCTGGACAGAATTTTCTCCGCCGGATCCCAAACCGAATACTCGCTACGGCGTCGCCGGAATATTCGATCCCCTGGCAGGCGAAGTTGTAAATTTCGCCGGGTTTACCAGCAACGGCCGTTTTGATGATACCTGGCGCTTTAACCCCGCTATACCGGAGTGGCGTGATGTAACCCCGGCTTCCGGGTCGCCGCTGCGCCGGTGTTTGCACTCCGCCAGCTACGATTCCCGCGATCATCGAATGATTATGTATGGCGGTACGAATTCCGGTGGGTTGAACGATATTTGGGCCTTCGATCTCAATCAAGACACCTGGATAGAATTAACACCGGCGGATTCGCCGGAGGGACGTTTTTTCCCCACCAATATTTATGATTCCCGCAACCACCGCGCGCTGATCTTCGGTGGCTTCGTCCGCTCCGGCAGCCGCACAAATGATGTTTGGGCGTTTGATCTCACAGCAAATACCTGGCAACAGTTAATCCCTTCCGGGGATTTACCCGTGGCAAGAGATGGCGCCGTCGGTGTTTACATCGAAGACGAAGATCGGATGGTAATTTTCAGTGGACAGGGAGGTAGCCGTCTAAACGATGTTTGGTCACTGGAAAATCTCTCTCAACCAACTGCAATAGAAACCCCTGGCGAAGCATCTGTGCCTACTGTTTTTGAACTGTTTCAGAATTTCCCAAATCCGTTTAATCCCTCTACGACCATTCGTTATAATTTAGGAAAATCAACAGTTGTATCTTTAAAGATTTACAATTTATTGGGGCAGGAAATTCGAGTATTGGTTAACGAAACACAATCAGCCGGACAGCAATCGGTAACTTGGAATGGGCGGAATAATTTTGGAGCACCGGTTGTTTCGGGGATTTATCTTTACCGGATCGAAACGGAAAACTTTACCGCCAGCCGCAAGCTGGTGCTAATTCAATAAGCCGACTCCGCCTGCTTAGCACCTGCTGCTTGCGTTTCTGAGGGCACATCGTCATTGGTGATTAAACGAGCACCCCGTTTGCGGGTAAAGTAATTCCAGGCCCACTGAAACATCACTAAAACTCTATTATCAAATTCCACCAAATAAGCAATATGAACAAAAATCCAGATAAACCAGGCAAACCAGCCGGATAGTTTGAAGGCTCCAATATCGGCGACAGCGGCATTTCTACCAATCACCGCCAGGTTTCCTTTATCAAAATAACGAAATGGCGGCGTCTTTTTTTGGCGCAGGCGATTTTTAATCAATTTGGCGACATGGCGTCCCTGCTGTATGGCAACCTGGGCAACTCCCGGCAGCGGTTCGCCGGTTTGGTGCGAAAAGTTTGCCAAATCACCGATCACCAGGATGTTGGGAAATCCGCGAATACTGAGATCACTTTCGACAACTAAACGCCCCATGCGATCAGTTTCTACCCCGGTTTTTTCCGCAACAATTTTAGACAATCCGGATGCTTTTACCCCGGCGGCCCAAAGAGTTGTGCTGGCAGAAATAGCATCTGTTCTCTCCCCGGATTCAACAAATATAGTATCCTTCTCGATTCCGGTAACCAATGTTTCGGTTCGCACAACAACATTCAGCTTTTGCAGCGATTTACAGGCTTTTTGCGAGAGTTTTTTCGGATAGCTTGGTAGAATCTGCTGGCCGCCCTCCAGTAAAAAAATTCGGGCTTCGTTGGGATCAATTTTGCGGAAATCATTTTTAAGCGTAAAATGGGCAAGCTCTGCCAGCGCCCCGGCTAACTCTACCCCGGTTGGGCCGCCGCCAACTACGACAAAAGTCATCAAGGCCGCTCTTTTTGCGGGGTCGGTTTCCAGCTCCGCTTTTTCGAAGGCGCTAAAAATACGCCGCCGTAATTCCAGGGCATCCTCAATTGTTTTTAAACCGGGGGCATGTTCTTCCCATTCATCGTTACCAAAATAGTGGTGATGAGCGCCGGTGGCGATAATAAGACTGTCATAAGGAATTGATTTATCTGCTGTAAAAACAACTTGTTGTGCAGGGTCAATATCGACAACTTCTCCCCGGATGACCCTGGTATTTTTCTGGCGATTTAACACCGCTCTCAACGGAGAGGCAATATCGCCCGGCGAAAGACCGCCGGTTGCCACCTGGTACAACAATGGCTGAAACAGGTGAAAATTACGCTTGTCGATCAATGTAACGGATACCGGTGATTTCCCAAGTTGTTGGGCAGCATACAAACCGCCGAAGCCGCCGCCAATAATCACAACATGAGGATTTGTTTTATTTGTAGTTATTAAAGAAACGTCAGCATTTTCTGAAT
>CAXHHS010000384.1:0-6782 GCA_964015645.1 uncultured bacterium | reverse complement strand
GAGATGCAATGGAGTCTCGTGGGCTCGGAGATGTGTATAAGAGACAGGACATTTTCCTCGCCCGGAAGCAGATTTTCCAGGGGAAGAAAATAGGCGCGGATTTCCTGCCACTCCCATCCTTCAACACTCGGGTCACTAAAGCGGTAAAATTTGCCGGTGCGGCCAACGCGTTTGCCGTTTAAAAACGTTTCGTCAAGGTCATCAATTTTACCTAACATTAAAATGAGTTTTTCATCTCGATACTGTTCCGGTAGGTTAAATTTTTTGCGGTACCAGGCAAATCCGTTTAAATCTTGATGGCCTTGTAATTCCCAATAGGTGGGAACAATAATGTTGAACCAATCGCTGTCGTCAAACGCCTTTTCTTTCCAGTCCTCATTATCACCCGGCATAAATTTCCAAATCCCACCCAATTGAACGGCAAATGATAGATCGCCATCTTCGGTATAAAGCCCGATTTTGCCATCGCAAATACCGCCTTCCAACGGATCATCGTAAACCCGCACAGCGATTATATTTTCTCCGGAATAGTTTAGATATTCCGGTGGAATAACGTATTTGCGGTGCCTGTTGTACGCTGTTTCATAATCCGGTGGGAACGTACCGGTATAGCCAACGAGATGTCCGTTAATGTAAGTTTCATCTACATCATCTACCCTGCCTAAATGCAAATAGATAGTTTGCGTTTTATTCTCCTCAGAAATTTCAAACCGTTTTCGATACCAGGCATAGCCATCGTAACCGGGAAATCCTTCTTCCTCCCAGTAAGATGGAACAAAAATCGTTTCCCAATCACTGTCATCAAAATTAGGAGAAGCCCATTCCATGTTATCGCCAATTTCGAACCTCCAATGGCCACGCAGGTCTACCAGGCGTTTGCTCTCGGAAGCCAGGGTGATAATTGAGGTAAAAAGGAATCCGATCAAAAGTAAGTAGAGTATTTCATAATTGTGTGTAGCGTTTGTCCCCCTTCGACTCCGCTCAGGGTGACGGCTTTGAGTCATGCTGAGCGGAGTCGAAGCATGGCCAACTTTCAAGCAATCCCTAAAATGACTTCTGAAATGGTCTACTAAGATATTGAATATTGAATATTGAATATTGAACATTATACTTTTATTTCTCACTATTTATTGATCAGGGCAATAATTTGTAGCCAATGCCATGAACGGTTAAAATATGTTTTGGATGCGCCGGGTCTTCTTCGATGCGCTTTCGCAATTTGAGAATAAAATTATCTACGGTTCGGGTCGTGGGAAATTCTTCGTAGCCCCAAACATCATTCAGCAAATGATCGCGGCTGACGGTTTGATTTTGATGCTGCCAGAGATATTTGAGAATCTCAAATTCTTTATGCGTCATGGAAATTGGCTGATCGTTTATGAATGCATCGTAGGTGGAAAAATCGATAACCAGGCTGCCAATGGAAATTTTGTGCGCTTTGCTATCAGGCAAGTCATCGGTGCGTCGCAAGACCGCTTTTATCCGCGCAATCAGCTCTCGCAGGCTGAAGGGCTTTGTGATATAATCATCCGCACCTAATTCCAATCCCAGCACTTTGTCGATTTCTTCCCCTTTGGCCGTTAGCATAATGACAGGGGTTTTAATACCTTTTTCGCGCGCTTTTTTGCAGACATCGAACCCGGAGAGGCGCGGCATCATTACATCCAAAACGATCAGGTTGTAATCGTTCTCCAATATTTTTTGCAACCCGGTAACGCCATCTTCGGCAGTATCGACATCGTAGCCTTCAAATTCCAAATTATCCTTCAATCCCGACCGCATTTGGGGTTCGTCTTCAACAATCAAAATTTTATACATAGCGCGTCCTTAGTCGTTTTTCCAATCTTACTACTTCTTAACTTAAAATGTTATAACTTCTTGTTCTTAAAGCCCCTCTCCTCCCAGGAGAGAGGTTTGGGGTGAGGTTGATCGTAGACAAGAAGCACACAATCAGAGGGAGTTACTGCTTATTTGCGCTTTTTTTTGACCTCACCCCCGGCCCCTCTCCTACAAGGAGAGGGGGGCTTAAATCTCTAATTAACAAATCTTTATCCATTTTTTAAATTAGAACTACTTACTTAAAAACCAGGCGAAACCGGCTTCCCTTTCCGGGATGGCTATCGACTTGAATGCCGCCGCCGTGTGCTTCAATAATATGTTTCACCAATGTGAGACCCAAACCGCTGCCTTTGGTATTGTGAACCAGCGCGCCGGAAACCCGGTGAAACTTCTCGAAAATTTTTTCCCGGTGTTCCGGGGCAATGCCAATTCCTTTGTCCGCCACTTCCAGAAATACGCTTCCGTTTTCCTTCCCGGTTGCAATGCGAAGAAATTTTTCAGTCTCGCTGTATTTCATGCCATTATCCAGGAGATTGATTAGCGCTTCTGAAATCGCTTCCTGGTCTCCCTGTATGGCGGGCAATTTATCGGCTAATGCTGTTTCCACTCGAAATCCTTCATTCTGGAGATGGAATTGATAGCTTTCGAGCACTCTTTCCACAATGGCATTGAGATCTGTTTCCTGAAGATGAAACTCTTTTTTCCCCGCCTCAATTCGGGAAAAGTTCAGGATGTTGTTTACCAGGTGGGTCAATCGTTCGGATTCCTGACCGATAACTTTGTAATACTCCTGCTGTTTTTCCCGTGAGGCAATACGGCCCATTTCTAATGTTTCTACATACATTCTTATTACCGATAGCGGCGTTCGCAACTCGTGAGAAATATTCGAGACAAAATCCGACTTCAATTGCGCTAATTCCATCTCGCGGCGGATGTTTCGGTAGATAAACCACACGCCGCAAATTAAAATTAAATCTACCACCAAAATCAAAACCAGGTTGTTGTAGAATTGGGAACGGGTGACTTCCACAATCGTTTGGCCCTGGGGGCTAATGCCGAGATAAAATTGCGGAAATAACCAAAACGCCTTTTTCCGGGTAATATCCGGTAAATTGACGGTATCGGATTGAGCCAGTGTTGTCGGGTGAATAACGATTGGCTCCTCATGTCGAAGCACTGCGATGTAAAAGCGCTGGCCGGCAAGTTCCTCCAGTTTGGGAGACAAAACATCAGTTAAGAAACGATTCGGCTCAATAACGATTCCGGCAAATTTGTATGAATTGTTCGCCGGATTATCATTCAAAGCAAATAATAAAATCACTGCCTGCGCAGAGTCACTATTTTCTGCTGCGATTAAAACCGATTCAATTTTCCGATAACCAACATTTTGATACTTGATTAACCGTTTTAGCGTATTGGGATTCGTACCAATCGCTTGATACACATCCTGGTAATCCAGCTTTTGCTGAGGTAAACGTATGGGAGATTTTATGGATTTAAAATTTGCCAGAACACTATCGGCCAGAAAAACATAAGAGATCGCGCGGTTTTTTTCAAAAAACTTTTGATAGGTATGTTGCATGCCATCTTTAAGCGCCTCCGGAAATAAACGCTCGGTATTATTGACCCAGCCATTGGAAACATCCCAGCAGTACTGGTTTACCGAAAACAAAATCGCCTCAAGCTGCTGATTGTAAATTTCCTCAATCAGCGCTTCATTGTCAGAAAGAGAGTTGATTTCGTAGGCCGTAAATATCAACGCTGGCAGGAGCATAATGGCAAGCAGCGCTAGTGCGATTTTTCTGATCGGGGTTATATTTTTCATATACTTCTGGCCTCATCCGAGAGCTTATCAATCCGAAATAATTTATATAGCGTATTTCAAATACCAAAGTTAAAAGTTGTAAACGATTGTCACCAAATGTCACCCGAAATTTATAGGAATAAATTTTGCTGAATATTTAAGATTTTTTTTGATTTGTCGATACCTTCACAAAAGGTGATCTAAGTCTCAGAATTTTAGAGTGTGATCTAATACAATGAATTCAGTTTTTAATATTTATCCGTTTTTTCCACTTGAGCGATTAATTTTATTCATACCGGCTTTAAAAATACTGGTATGTTCTTTATTGACAATAATTTATAATTATGGTGAATTTATTGTGCAGGCAGCTTAAATTATGGATTGTTTAGTTTAAAGCTCTTTGAAACAATACTGCATTTTTATACATTTGCACATCATTCGATAGCAAATCAACAAATTTCGAAAGAAGTGCTTGCCTGCAAATAGCGGAGGATTTTTATGAAACACTATTTTATCGTTTTTGCTACATTGCTCCTATTACCCATGCTAAGCCTGCCATTGCCGGCACAATCGATCAGTGAAGATTTTGATCTCCCCGATGGCTTTGACCGGGTATGGGAAGGTGATAATGATGATTTTGAAATCATTGCCAACTCGCCGGTTCCGGGGGGGATGGCGGTTCCCAGGGACGGCAGCAGTTACCTGGCCTCAAAAGACGGCTCCGGTGCCGCTGCTTTGAATACTGAGAGTAACTTTACGGATGAGTGGCAATTTTCGCTGGCGTCTTCTGAATTTACACCGCTAAGTTCAAATTTCTTCGGTGTTATTTTGATGTCCAGTGCCGTTATTTCCGGCGATATTCTCAATGCTAACTGGAATGGCTATTTTATTCGTGTTGCCCGTAGTGGGAGTACTTCTCCTATCGAATTGCTGCGACATGACGGAACGGCAACAACCCTCATCGGCGCATTTCCCGATTCTCCTAATTTTGCAGATGGTGCATTAAAAAACGGCCTGGATATTCGGATTACCCGCAGTGCTTCCGGCGAATTCGAGCTGTTCTTTAAAACCGGCTTCAAATATGACAATACGCCGTTTTCTCGCGGAGGCACCATTACCGATAATACCCACACAACCTCTTTCTATTTCGGCGTATTTGTAAAATTTAATACTCCAAACCTGGAAGGTAGAGTTTATATCGACAACATCGTCATCGGCGATGACGGCGATGACCCGCCCGAAGTTAAAAGCGTATCGCGCACCCCGGAAGTACCACTGCAAAACGAAAACCTCACTGTTACGACAGTGGTAACGGATGATTTCGACGTAAATTTGGTAGAAATACGCTACATCATTAACAATGGAGACACCCAATTTGTAGATATTACCAACAGCCAATCGAACGACACAACTTATTTTGGCGATATTCCCGCGACTGCTTATAACAATGGCGATAGGGTTACATTTTGGGTTTATGCGGAAGATAATGCCACAGCAACCCAGGCTGCGGAAAGCAGCCGCAGTAATTTCTTCGCTGGCGTTACGTCAATTTCTACACTGAAAGCGACCGATGGAAACGGTGTACTGTTATTTGGTGGTTACGATGCCCGGGTCGCTGGCGTTGCAACGGTTCGCAATGGGGTTTTTTCAAATGTCGATTTGGATGTTTATATCCAGGATGGCAGCGGTGGAATCAATATTTTTCAAGCCGGCGCAGTTGGCACATCTTTTATCCGGAACAACAATTATACAATTGTCGGCAATCTTGCTCAAACCAATGGCCAAACGCAAATCAACCCGCCTTCTTCCATTACAGATAACGGCACAGGCACGCCACCTAGTCCGCTTGTAAGAACGATTGCTCAAGTTATAGCAGCACAGGAAGCGCTTGAAGGAATGTTAATTGGCATTCAACACATAGAAAACACTAACGGCGCCAACACCTGGCCAGGGGCAGGCAAAGATGCTAATATCCAGATAAAAGAAATTAGCAGCAGCACAACGATGATTATGTATATCAATAAATTTACGGATATACCCGGCACCATCGAGCCGGTATGGCCGAGGGATGTTGCCGGCATTTTAATTCAAACTGATGCCGCTGCGCCGTTTACCGAAGGATACCGGGTTACGCCGCGATCTACCGCTGATATCCAGGAAGATGGCGCATTACCGGTTACACTCAGCACTTTTTCCGCAAAAGTAGCCAATGGCAATGTACTACTGGAATGGGCGACGGAAAGCGAGTTGAACAACCTCGGCTTCGAAATAATGCGCTCCTTTAGCCAGGATGGAAATTTTCAAATGATCGGTTGGTTAGACGGCCAATTTACCACCAGCCAGCGCACAGAATATGAATTTACCGATGACACCGTTCTGGAAGATTTTACATACTGGTACAAACTTGTTGATGTTGATGTTCGCGGCGTACGTACGGAACATGGGCCTATCAGCATTACCGTTAGGGAAGGCGAATCTTCGGAGCTGGATTTGGGCATTCCGAAAGAATTTAACCTGCACTCCAATTTCCCCAACCCCTTTAACCCCAGCACAACCCTGCGGTTTGACGTTCCCGTAACAGAACAGGGACAGGTAACCGTAACCATCGATATTTTTAACGCGCTGGGACAAAAAGTCAGAACATTGTTGAATAAAGAATTTTCCGCTGGCACTCACGATATTGTTTGGAATGCAACCTCAGATTTCGGACTACCGCTTCCCGCCGGCGTTTACTATGCCGTTTTGCGAACCTCGCAATTTAGCGATGCAACAAAAATGATTCTGCTGAAGTAAACGAATCATTTTTAACTTTAAATTCGTGCAAATTTTATTTAACCGTGATGCGTGATTCGTGTTACGTTGTTTTCTTTACGCAACACGAATCACGCAACATTCTCCGATTTTTAGAGCGCTCTCCTTAAAACCAACCACCTGTTTTTCACGAACTTAAATCACTTTTTGTGCGTTATATCACCGCATCTAAGACTTATTTTAAACTACCATAATTGTCTGGGTTTTTGATATTCTTTCCAGGCAGAAACAAAATCTTGTTATTTGTTAAATACCTTAATAACTGTATCTTATACACCTCTCAGAGCCCACGAGACTCCATTGCAGGTCGTATGCCGTCTTCTGCTTG
>CAXHHS010000383.1:0-6795 GCA_964015645.1 uncultured bacterium | reverse complement strand
AATGAGATGCGTCCGCCAACCGCCTTGTCATCATTATTATCGGGTATATTATCGAAATTCAGCGTTCCGTTGGCGGCGACACTACCGTGGCCATCACCACCTTCTTCTTCTTCCGCTTCAACATTTAACGCCGGGCCGTTAGATAAATATACCGAGTAGGTAAATCTGGTGGAACCAGCGGGAATACCGCCGCGCGCCTGAAGCCCTAATTGGGTGGTTGCCAGAAGTTGCACGCCGCCATGCCCGGTCATCCCTAACGGCAGCGTGGGCAATTTGTTAATCCAGGCGGGATGCAAACGTTCGAAGAAAATATTATTGGGGCTTAAAAATTTACCGGCGCCAAACGTGAAATATTTGTTAAAAACATACAAAATTTGCGCGTATTCCAACGCTACTACTGTTCCGCCCTCCTCCAATTCAAACTCCAATTCGCCTTCAAATAAAACCCGGTTATTGATCGACCAGAGAAAGATGGGATTAAACCCGATCTCGTATTGAGCGCCTTGATGTTCCTCTTTCTCCAGGTTCGTGAATGCAAACCCGGTGAGCAGGAATTTATGGGTAGGCGCTTCCTGGCCGAATGCCGGAAGGAAAAACAGAACTGCAATGAGTAATGGAACGAGTATCCTGAGCTGCATAACATGCCTCCTCTTTTTAGATTTTTTGCATCAAGTTAGTCTTCGGTTGACAGGGAACGGATAAAATTAATGACCTGCCAGCGCTGTTCATCGGTTAGCATTTTTTCAAAAGTGGGCATGGGCGCCTTGCCGGTGGTGATTTTCCAGAAAATCTCTCCATCAGTTTGATCCTGGAATTCGGCGCCGGTAAAATCGGGGAGTGGTTTGCCTAAATATTTACCGGCCGGCCCGTCGCCTTTGCCGGAGTTGCCGTGGCAGGTAGCGCATTGTTGAGCGAAAAGCGTTTTGCCTTTTTCAACTGCTTTGTTGTCTAAGGTCAGCGGGTTCTCGACGGCTTTAGCTGTTTCCGGCGCATTCCAGCCGTTGGCAGTGGTATCGCTGCCCTCATTTGCAAAAGAGATCGCGGCCATCAATGTAAAAATCATCAGAACTGCTAAAAAAAGAATTTGGCTTGTGTTGTTGGTGAGTTTCATTCAGTTGCTCCTTATCATTTATCATTCAGTTTAGTTTTATTCGTTTTTATTCTCTCATTTCCACTTTGAATAAAACCAAGAATGATGCCAAAAATTGCGGGTAGAAATCGTATAGCTACAAAGTAATGTTTTTTATGAGGTTGTATAAAAATCGAAATGAGATAGTCGGAGAAAGCCCTGCAAAAATGCGAGAGATTGAAGAGGAGTATCTCTCCTTTTTGCAAGATTGGGGTTAGCTTATTTTGACCTTTCTTTTAATCCGACTTGTTATCATAAAGATGTTGCAACCCGAGAAGTTGTAGGTTACATTTTTTCGTGATTAAACAATTTAAACACAAAGGATTGAAGAAATTATTTGAGACAGGAAATACAGGTGGTGTTCAAGCAGAACATGTAAAACGGATTCGGCGTATATTAGCCCTCCTTGAAACAGCAGGTACAATTAAAGACATGGATTTGCCAGGATTGAACTTGCATGAATTGAAGGGAGATCGTAAGGGAATATGGTCAGTTAAAGTCAGCGGTAATTGGCGAATTACTTTTCTGATTGATGCCGGAGATATTTATAATGTTGATTACAAAGATTATCATTAAAAGGAGAGTTTTATGAGAATGTACAATCCTCCTCATCCCGGAGAAATTATTCGGGAATTTTGTATTGAAGCTCTGGGGTTAACCGTAACAGATGGGGCAAAATTTTTAGGAGTGAGTAGAAAAACATTTTCGGCCCTACTTAACGGAAAGTCTGGAGTAAGTCCGGAAATGGCTTTGCGTTTATCAAAAGTATTTGGTCGTACACCAGAAGGGTGGCTCAAACTTCAGTTGCAGTATGATTTGTGGCAAACAGAACAGAAGGTAGATTTGAGCTATTTAAGAAAGGTTGGAGCGGCATAATAATTAGATGTGGCACAAAAAAGAAATGTTTTCCGACATACCAAAATTCTCTAAATTTTTCCGCTACATTATTCCCTCCCAAACCCCTTACTGCCGGGATGAAGTCGGATCGTCGATGCCCAGGTCGGCCATTTTGCGATAGAGAGTGGAAGGATTGATGCCTAATCGACGGGCGGCTTCTTCTTTATTCCAGTTACAATCAGTTAACACTTGCCGAATAAAGACGCTCTCAAAACCATGCACCGCTTCCTTTAAATTTTGAGTTTTAAGAGGCGCAGGCGTTCCGCTGGCAATCTGCGGGGGCAAACCTTCGGAAGTAATATTCCGGCCATCGCAAAGAATCATGGCTCGCTCCACCACATTACGGAGTTCGCGGATATTTCCCGGCCAATCATAAGCCATCATGGCCTGTATCGCTTCCGGGGAAGCGCCGAGGTATTTGGTTTTTAACTCTTTGTTGAACTTGCGGATAAAATATTCTACCAAAAGCGGAATATCCGAAGCGCGTTCCCGCAGCGGCGGCAGTGGTATCTCGAATACCGCGATCCGGTAAAACAGATCTTCCCGGAAATCGTCTTCTTTAATAAGGGATTTCACATCTCTATTGGTAGCGGCAATAACCCGCGCTTTCATGGGAAGCATTTTTATTCCGCCTACCCGGTAAAACTCTCGTTGCTCCAATACTCGCAGCAATTTGCTTTGCAAGACAGGGAGCATTTCGGAAATTTCATCCAGGAAGATCGTGCCCTCGCCTGCGGTTTCAAAAAAGCCTTCTTTGTCTTTGACCGCCCCGGTAAAGGCACCTTTCACATGGCCAAACAGCTCGCTTTCCAATAAACTTTCCTGAAATCCCGAGCAGTTGATGGCCACAAAGGGGTCATCTTTCTTTTCGCTGTACTCGTGAACCGCCCGGGCAACCAATTCTTTTCCGGTGCCGGATTCCCCGGTAATCAACACAGTACTTTTCTTCGGGGCGACTTTTTCAATCAATTTGAGCACCTGCTGCATGCCCTCACTTTGCCCAACCAGCGGAAGGGATTCGATATCATCTGCGATTTCCCGGCGAAGATATTTGATCTCTTGTATCAGCCGCTTATGCTCAAAAATGCGCTGAATTTTATTCAGGATATCATCAATCACTAACGGTTTGAGAATATAATCTACCGCGCCTTTACGAAAGGCCTCAATGGCGGTTTCCAGAGTTCCGAAGGCAGTCATGATGATCACCGCGCCCTCCAGATTAAGCCGAAGTGCTTCGTCCAAAATGTCGATGCCGCTTTTCCCGGGCATCACAATATCGGAAAGTATAACATCCGGCAGGAATTCCGCAATGCGCTGCAACCCTTCTTCGGCGGTGGCTGCTGTGCGGCATTCATAGCCTTTCCGTTGCAGCACAATCGCTAAATCTTCCCGGAATAATTCTTCGTCATCTACAATTAAAATTTTTGCAGACATGGTTAATTTGGTCTCCCAGGTAATTTCAAAGATTGACGGGGGCTATGGATGGGAAGATTGACGATAAACTGCGTTCCTTCACTAGGCTTGCTTTTCACTCCAATTTGGCCGCTATGCGCCTGAACAATATGATTCACAATAAAGAGCCCCAGACCGGAACCTTTCTCTTTGGTGGTAAAAAATGGCTGAAAAATTTTGTCCTGATCCGCTTCGGCAATACCGCTTCCCTCATCCGTAAATTCGATTTTCAGAGTGCCTTTTTCAGCAAAAGAACGGATCGTTAAAGTGCCTCCTGAAACTCCAGGGATGGCTTCCAGTGCGTTTAATCCTAAATTGAGAAACACCTGTTTGAGCTGGTCGCGCACGCCCAGGGTTTCCGGTAAATTGGGGAAGAGATCGGTTTCGATCTTCAATAATTTTGCCGCTTTGTGATATTTTAACATTTCGATAGTTTCCCGAAGAATTTGATTCACCTGGCAAAGCGTCCAGCCTTCTTGAGAAGGCCGCCCGAATTGAGAGATGCCCCGCACAATCCGTTCAATGCGGCTGATTTCCCGCTGAAGCAGGTTTACGCTCTGGGTGATAAACGATTCATTGCGTTCGGTGTTTAACAGGTGAAGGCGGGTGGAGATGGAAGCCAGGGGATTTCCAACCTCATGGGCAATGCCGGCGGACATGGTGCCCAATGTAACCATTTTAGCGGCGTGAAGCATTTCCGCTTCTATAATTTTCTTTTCGCTTATATCCTGGATTAACTCTACAACTTGATACACTTCGCCTTGTGGATCGGTAAGCGGCGCCAATGTTACCTGGAAGAACTGCTTTTGGCCGGATTCGTCAATTCGTTCCCGTTCAACCGAACGAATTGTTCCGTTTTTTAAGGTGGCTGCCGCCGGGCCGTCCCTGCCCTCAATCCACTCCGAAATAATCTGGGTTTGATTCCCTGAATCGCCGCTATCGATGTTTAACCAGGTTTTGACCGGTTCGTTGTACCATACCGGTTGTAAATCCCGGTTGAGAATCAGCAAACCGGCGCCGGTGGCTTGCAGCACATGCTCCAATCGCTGGCGTTCTTCCCGGGTACGCGTTTCCTCCGCGCGAAGCCGGTCCATGATGTTGGTAATAAAATAGGCGGTTAGCAGCATGATAAAAAAGGTCAAAAAAGACATACTCCAAACGTAAACCGGGTAATGCGCCGCATGTAGACCGCCATTCGGGGCGGAAGGAGCATGATCATGTTGTTCGGATTCGGATGGTGAATGAGGCGCGGGAGATAGCCGGCCTTCAGCTTCGGTCTCGGAATGGGGAAAAATTTGCAGCGTGTAGTGGGGAATAACGCCGCTCAATTCGCATAACGCCAGCGATCCATATAAAAAAAATGACAGCGCTACCACACCGTAACACTTACGTTTATCCAGTAAAATGCCGCTTAAAATGACATGAAACAGGTAGATAAAGGAGAGGGGATTTTCAATGCCGCCGGAATAGTGGAGCATTGCGGTCAGAATGATTAAATCGGAGATGATTTGAATTTCCTTCAAACGGTCCAGGTAAAGCTGCCGCTTCACCATGACGGTGAACGCAAGGTTCGTGAGCGCCAGTAGTATAACCAGGAAAATCAAGGGCCAGAAGGTGCTTTCATTCAAATAATGCAGCGCTTTGATGGTAACGATCACCAGGAGAAATGCTACTACACAGGCAATCCAGCGCAGGCGGATGAACCATACGTTTAAATCTTGCGATTGATTTTTATCTAATGATAGAGCATTTTTCATATTTTATTCCAAAAATACAAATCTAAACAGCGAAACTTACCGGCGGCTATGGAGCAGTGGAATAGCTGCCCTGTTCAGCGCCTTGTTGGACGTATTGGTAAACTGCCAATATTCCGACGCGGAAGAAATACGACAGCCAACTCACGATACCCACAAGTTTTGCACTGTCCTCGACTAATAATCGGCCGAAGAATTGAGGTTCAAACACATCTACAATGATCGAAACTGCAAAAAAGAATAATGCCATCCCGAGTAAGACAAATTCAGTTTTCAATATTAATGAATAGAATCTGAAAAGGTAGAAAAGCACAAATCCGGCGTAGCTAACCAACACAACTAATTGGGGTACGCCAAAGAGAGGGAAAACTTCTTCGTGAAGGAGGAAAACATCGTCAAGGCCGAGGACCAGTGTCAACATCCCCGAAACATTAAGAAAGCGTTTGAAGTTGAGATTGTCCGGGTGTCTTGAAATAACCTTGGCGCCAAACATGCAGACTGCTACTGAAGCAGACCAGAAGAAAATACCTATTTGGGAAAGAAACCCGGTATAGGGAGGAACTTTAGCGATTGTAGCTGGATCGCTCGTTAGGCTACTGATGGAGATTCCTTTCCAAAAATGTAAGAGCAACACTACGCCTATAAGAACTGCCGAAACAGCTATAATTAAACCGATCATCGGTAAACTTGACCGGAATCTCGCGAGATGAGAAAGTAATGATTTCATTTTTTAAACTTCCAATCTATGCTAGTTTTTGTTTTTATAAAAACAACGCAAATATAGCGGTAACATTATTGTTTCAGCATGAAGGCGAACCAAGATTCGTGAGGGCCAGTAAGATAATCAAGAAAATTGACAAGGCGATAAGATTGTCGATTGGTTTAATACCTGCTATTCTATTTTGAATTTTTTCAACCGGTACAGTAGTACATGCCGGGGAATTTTCAGTAATTTGGCAGCTTGAGTGCGATTGCCGTTGGTGCGTTCCAGGGTTTCCAGGATGACTTTTTTTTCTACCTCCTCCAGGGAAAGACCTTCTCCGGGAACCGTGAAAGAAGCGTCCATTGAAGGCACGCTTTGCGTGTGAAATTGCGGCGGCAGACTTTTGACGGTAATCCGGTCATCGGTGGAAAGCACCACGGCGCGTTCGATAACATTCTCCAATTCCCGGATATTTCCCGGCCAGTTGTATTGCCGGAAAGTGGAAATCACATCCGGCTCGATAATAAATTTTCGATCTTTACCGTAACGATTGAGAAAAAAGTCCACCAGGTAAGGAATTTCTTCCTTGCGGTCGCGTAAAGGCGGGATGGTGATGGGCACGACGCTGAGGCGGTAATACAAATCTTCGCGGAAGTTTTCTTCCCGCACTAATTGTTCGAGGTTTTTGTTGGTGGCAGCAATCACCCGCACATCCACTTTTATCGTTTTGGAGTCGCCGAGACGTTCGATTTCATGTTCTTGCAGTACTCGCAGCAGTTTAGCCTGTACTTCTTCGCGGAGATCACCGATCCTGTCTCTTATACACATCTCCGAGCCCACGAGACTCCCTTGCATCGCGT
>CAXHHS010000382.1:0-6813 GCA_964015645.1 uncultured bacterium | reverse complement strand
AAGATTGCCAGCCCGGAAAACGGCCGAGCAAAGGTGTTTTGCTCCCAGTCATTCCCCAGCCATTGCCAGATTGCGCCGATGGAATCCTGGTTTGCATCCCGGTTAATTAAATTGGCGGAAAAACTGTAGGGCCATTGCACTAAATTCCATCCCGGCTGCAATGTTGTATTACCAAATTCATTTAACCGGTTGCTGACGGCGGAAGAAACCGTTAAATGCCGCCCGCTATTCGATGAATGATAGAGGAAATAAGCCTTGCCATCAGTAAAAGAAAGAACAGCACGCAAATTGCCGTTAATATATTCAAACGCAGACCAGTTGACCGGCTCGCCCCGGTTGTTAAATTCCTGGCTGCCGAAAATGTCGCTCAAGGAAACAGTAGCGGCAAACGGTAACGAAACGGTACGCCACCCGTTAGCGGGAATGCCCCCGGAATAGGCGCCGGCAGATTGAATTCCGTTAAAACTCGTAATATTAGTATTAATTTCCCGGAACCCGCTGGGCGAAGGCTCATCGTCGCTGCCGCCGCCGTTTTCCGCGTGAATGCGATACCACAGGCCCTCGGCTGTCACCATAGCACCGGGAATGGTTGCCTGGTACTCGCTGCCATTAAAATTCATGGGGATAGATGCACCGCCGCTCAAGGGATTTGTCGAGCCTCGCCCGTAAATAAGCGTTACGGTTGGTGATGTGCCGTTTATCTGGACGCCGATCTCGACCGGCTGGCCTTCATCCGGTTGCGATGGGGTAGCAGTAATTGAGGAAGAAATGATCATAGGTGATGCTATTATTCCGATTCCACTTAATGGTAAAATGAACAGGTTGTCATCAGGGTCGTTGCTGGTTATTATTAAATCGGCATTTTTAGTACCCATTGTAGCTGGAGAGAATTTAATTTCTATAGGAACCGGAATACTACCGGATTGAATCGTAAAAGGGATACTTGTGATGCTAACAATCGAAAATTGATCAGAATTATTTCCAGTAATAGCAGTATCACTTATGACTAAATCTGGGTTACCCAAATTTGATACCATAATCGTTCGTATAGAGTCTCTACTCACCGCAACAATATCAAATTCTAAAGAGTTTGGGGAAACCGATATAAAGGGTACAGAGCTAGTAGATCCGGTTCCGTTAAGTAAAACAGAGAAAAGATTTTCATCCGGATCGTTACTGGTAAGCCGTAATTCGGCCGTTTTGTCTCCCAGGGAGTCTGGGATAAATTGAATTGTGATTAAAGGTCTTCTCTGGGTTGTATCCGGGGGAATAACAATGGGCAAACTATCCATCAATACAATCGAAAACAGGCGTGCGTGAGGTCCGGTAATCGTGGTGTCGGAGATTGCCAGCGGAGCCCGGCCTCTATTTAAAATTTCGACCACAGCGATGGCAGTAGAATCGAGCTCGACATCACCAAAGTTCAACGGATTTGGCTGAGCGTCAATATCCGGCACAATTCCATTCCCAGTAAGTTCTACATCAAAGGGGTTTTCATCTGGAGTATTATTGGTGAAACGTAGCATGGCAGTTTTCTCACCTTGTATCGCTGGCGCAAATGCCACATTAACGATAACAGAATCATTACTAAAAGGGAAAATACTGAAAGGGAGTGGCACTTGCTCAAAGGTGAATTGATCGGCATTGTCTCCAACAATGCCAATGTTACTAACAATCAAAATCTCGTTGCCACTGTTCTTAATCGCAGTAGATAACCTTTGCAGCGAATCTACTTGTACTTCGCCGAATAACAGTGATTCGGGAGACCCATCGATATCCGGTTTAATACCGCGCCCTTCCAATGTGATTCTAAAAGGGTTTTCAACACCATCGGGATCATTGCTAAATAAGAACAAGGCTGCATTTTTAAAACCGATTGATGTTGGTCTAAACCGAACCGTAATCGTATCTGGGGGCGTATTTGGGTTAATTTTAATTGGTAATGGAGTCGGATCGAAAATCTCAAATTGATCTTTATCTCCGCCAAAAAATTCCAGGCTTGTTATAAATAAAGGACCTTCTCCACCATTGGAAACCAAAACCGATAATTCGCCGGAATCCGTAACAGGTATATCACCAAAAGATAAGGTGTCCTCAGAGACCTCGATTTGGGGATGAACTCCTCTGCCGGTTAACGGTACAATAGAAGGTGTGTTATCTAAATCATTGTGAGAAATTATTAGTGAGGCATTTACCTGGCCTTCCACCTTTGGGGACATTCTGACTTCTAACAGAAAAGGTGAACTAGGTGTTATTGTAAGCGGCAAATTTGGTTTGTTAACAATCGTAAATACAGTGTCGGGATTGTTTAATATTGACAAGTCGTCAACGATTAAATCTGCAGTGCCAATGTTGGAAATTGAAAGTATTTTTGTTGAATCAGTAAAAATTGGCACAATATCAAATTCTAATGTTGCCGGATCAATAGTTATTTTTGGAACGTTAGGAGGCAAATATTTTAAAACGACAAGTGGCTGGGGGAGTTCAGTATTGCTAAGACCACGAGGAATACCGGAATAGATGAATTCGTCTTCGCCATCGCCATCCAAATCTGCCATTGCGGTAACATCATACTGTTGAGCGGGAGATATTTCCTGATCGATTATTGACAAAAACCAATTATTAGAGTTAGCGATATCACCTCCCTGGTATTCCAGGCGATGGATAATACCATTGGGAGTCGATTGGCGCGTACCAAAGGCGAAGTCTAAATTTCCATCGCCATCCAAATCACCAGCGGCACCGCCATAGGATCTAAAGGATTCATCCGGAACATCAGCGATAACTGTAGAAATTAATGTATCGCCTGATTGTTGCAGGAGATAAACATCATTCGCGGTAGAGCTCCAACCGGCTGCAATAATTTCTTCTATTCCATCGCCATTAACATCAACGGTTACAGCGGATTTCCATGAGCCATTTCCAACCAGCCCAATTTGTGTTGTACCAATTGTGTAGGCAGAACCATTCCAACTTACCGATGTAACGTCACCATTAATACTAATCAGATAGGCCGTATTATCGATGATTCCAATATCATAAGAGTTTTCGGTTAAACCTTCAAATTCCAGGGTCCAACTTTCGCTGCCATTTGCATTATCGGGTACATTGTCTACCGAGTAAATCTGGCAACCTACTGCGCCGGCACGAATGCTAGAGACAATTTCATCAACACCATCACTATCGATATCATGGATAAACCAACGAAAGGGGCGAAGATTCTCGTTGTCATTTGCTGTAATAGCCCATTGGGCATTTGGCTGCCAAGTACCATCACTATTATCAATTCCCATATCATCGCTTCCATCACCAGTTGTTTCGAAAACGATTATCCTCACCGGATTGGGTTGTAATCCGCTGGCAAAGTTGTTAACAGGGCCCCATATAATTTCTCCTTTTTCATCATTATCAAGATCACCAGTAGCCAGTGGTGCCCATGCATTTTGAAAGTCTAATGGTAAGCGGGTCCACCAGACTACCTCCCATTGCCCGGTTGCGTTTTTTTCGTATTTATAAATCCTGGGGATCAAGTCTTTCCCAACCACGTCAAACCAGTCGGTATTAACCGTATATATCTCCGGTTTTCCATCTTCATCAATATCTACACCGGCTATAACATTCCCTAAACCGCCAATGTCGTCCGGTTGGGCAGGTATAACAGCCGATCGAATAAAAACATCCTGGGCATAAATAGCGTAACTCAAAGCAAAAAGTAAGAAGAGAAAAGAGAATAAACTTAAAAAATTTCTCATATCATTTCCTGAAATGGCAGTAGTGAAGTTATAAAATATTTTCCTTTAATTTTGGATAATTTTTCTAAAACTCTGTTAATCTATTTGATTTTTTACCAGGAAAGAAGTCAATGTATATCTTTACATCGATTTATTTTTATCATTTTAAAAAAGTATACCAAAAGTCCGCTAAAAAATCAATGAACAATCTTTATTGGTTGCGTAAAACTGTAGAAAAAGTATCTCTTCACAACTTGTTTATTTAGCATATTTTTACTATAATTAAATGTATGTTTCGGGAGGGGATCCCTGGGCTTTTCGCAACAATTCAACAAACATAACAAGAAAAACCTGAATACTAAAATGGGGAGCAAATTAGCTCCAAGTGATTTTTTTCTGGCCTTATATTCATTTTTTACAGATAATATTTCCATTATTATCAATACCTTAACCCAAGAAATATAAAACCCAGGAGGTTAACATGAGGGGAAGAAAGCGGTACTTTACCAATATTGTTACATTCATTTTGGTGGCCTCATCAGTATTGTTCAGCCAGTCTCCGCAGGTTATGAATTACCAGGGACGATTGGAAATAAATGGTGAACCGGCATCAGGCAGTTTTAATATCACCTTTTCTATCTATTCCACTGCTGCCGGGGGAAGCGCTCTTTGGTCGGAGACTCAATCCGTCACCGTTACCAATGGTATTTTCAAGGCGGATTTGGGGAGCATCGTGCCATTGGGAAATATCTTTACAACAGAAGGAAATCGTTATTTGGGCATTCGGGTGGAAAACGACCCGGAGTTATCGCCGCGCTTTTTGCTGAGCAGCGTGCCTTATTCATTGCGCGCGATGCAGGCAGATGGTGTGGCAAACAACATTGTGGGAACCGCTGCATTGGCAAATGGAGCAGTGAACACCCAAAAACTCGCGGATGATGCAGTGACCGAAGAAAAACTCACAGACAATGCAGTAACATCGGCAAAAATTACGAATGGCGCTATCCAGCCGGAAGACTTGGGATTTTCCGTGCTTTCCCGCCCGCTATCTCCCGGTATTTCCAATGAGGAAATTACCGCCAATGCCGTAACCTCGGATAAAATTGCTGATGGTGCGGCGGTGAAAAGCGTTAATGGGTTAAGAGACCACATCATACTCAGCGCGCAGGGTGGGGCAACCATCACTGCCAATGGCGATACCCTGGTAATTAATGCCGGTTCCGGGGGCGGGGAAATAACGGCGGTAAATGCCGGCGATGGCTTAATCGGCGGCGGCCAATCCGGCGATGTCGTTTTAAACGTTGTCGGCGGTGCCGGCATCACGGTAAATCCGGATTCGCTTTCCTTAAATACGGCATATACCGATGGACGTTATGTGGAAGAAGGCCAGGTAAATGCCATTACCAACGGTATGATCGCTGCGAATGCCGTTGGCAGCAACGAGATTGATAACAACTCCGTCAGAACAATTGATATTCAACCGGATATTATCTCGAGCATCGATGGCGTCAGCAATGATGGCGGAGATATTGATCTGATTGCAGGCACGAATATTACGATTATGGCAAATGACGCTACAAAAACGATCACTATTTCCGCTACCGGAACAAATGGTGTACGTTCCGTTACTGCCGGCGATGGATTAACGAATTCCGGTACTACCGTTGATCCCATTCTGGATGTCGGTGCGGGAAGCGGTATCAGCGTTTCTGCCAATCAGGTGGCTTTGGATACCATATTCACCGATATAAGAAATAATACAAGGTATGTGGAAGAAGGTCAGGCCAATGCCATTACCAATTCTATGATTGCTGAAAATGCAGTTGGCAGCAATCAGATTTTCCCCGGTGCCGTTGGCAGTAGCGAAATAGCCAACAGCGCGGTTGGTAGTAGTGAAATTGCCAACAACTCGGTTACGACAACTGATATACAGCCTGATATTGTTTCCAGCATCGATGGCGTCAGCAGCGATGGAGGCAATATTGATCTGATTGCCGGCTCTAACATTTCCATCTCACCGAATGATGCCAGCAACAATATTACGATTTCCGCCACCGGAGCAGATAACGACTGGATCATCAGCGGTAATAATGTGCATCGATCTATTG
The DNA here is from genome assembly GCA_964015645.1 of uncultured bacterium. Lineage (GTDB taxonomy): Bacteria > Calditrichota > Calditrichia > RBG-13-44-9 > J075 > CAXHHS01. The sequence continues at coordinate 974 of CAXHHS010000382.1, read as the reverse complement.
GTAATGTTGGAATCGGTTTGGTAGGCTTTGAACCGGGACAGAGATTGCACATATTTGATGCAGGAAATGTTAACATACAGCTTGAGACGGGAGCTGCTGCGGCAGATGCGCAAATCAACTTTGTTCGCGGCGGCAATAGCAATTCTTGGGTTGGACCCACTGTGGATCATACGTTTGATATTTGGACGGAAGAAAACATTCCGATTTTATTTGGTAATAACAACCTTGAACAAATGAGAGTTCATAGCAATGGCAACGTCGGAATCGGTAATTCAAATCCTACTGCTAAACTTGATATTATTGGTGATGTTCGTTTGGATATTAACAGTCCGGTTTTTTGGGATAATTCTGATATTGCAATTGAGGTTGTTGGGACAACGAATGATATTCTTAGAATTATGCATGATACGGGAGAGGTACACTTATTTGCAGATAGATTGATAAATTTAAGAAATAGCGACGTGATTGTATCCGGTGGTAATCTTGGTGTTGGCACAACGACTCCTCAACATAGGTTAGACGTTGTTGGAGACATCGGTAGTAGCGGCACAGTATACCATAGCAGCGATGTCCGCTGGAAAAAAAATATTGCAACGATTTCCGATCCCCTGGAAAAAATTGAACGGCTAAGAGGCGTTACCTTCGATTGGAAGAAAGACGAATACCCTGAAAAGAATTTCTCGGAAGGCAAAAAAGTGGGTGTAATTGCTCAAGAAGTGGAGAAAGTCTTGCCGGAGATGGTAACATCCGATAACCGGGGATATAAATCCGTCGCCTATGCAAACATAACTGCCTTATTAATAGAGGCTGTAAAAACGCAGCAAACCCAAATTGAGCAACTGAAAGAAGAAATTGAAATCCTTAAAAAGGCACAAAGCAACAAATAAGATTGAGGTAACCCGCCCAATATCGTTTAGCGAGTTAAAAGGAGTGCAAAATTCATTTTGCAAAGTTACAGGAGTGAAAAATGAATT
>CAXHHS010000381.1:0-6857 GCA_964015645.1 uncultured bacterium | reverse complement strand
GACCCATTGCGGAAGGTTAAACCGCCAAAGGAGTAAAATTCCGCGTTGTTCGATAACGGCACTTTGGTATTAAAATAAAATGAGCCGGATGTTGCTTCGCCCTGGCCGGTTTTCATAGAGAAATCGCTGCGTTCAAGCCCGCGCTGGGCAAGTTCGGTCTCGTCGTCATCTAACGTAACTCTCGTGCCATCAAGTAAATCGATAACCGCTTGCTGGCCGTTATTTGCCAACCCATCGCCATTGGGAGTAAATATCGAACCCTGCCAGGGATTGGAGCGATTGGTTCGTCCCTTATTTAGATAATCTGCGGAAACATTAAAGAAACCGCTTTCGCCAACCACCATTCCATAATTCGCATTGATCCATTGGGTTTCGCCATCAACCTCATCCGAGAAACCCGGCGTTAAGTCGCTGTTGCCCAAGAGGTTATTTGCACCAACACCACCATTGATGCGAACTTTATTGACATCTTCTTTTAACACCACATTGATAACGCCGGCAATGGCATCCGAGCCGTACTGGGCAGAAGCGCCATCGCGTAACACCTCAATGCGTTCGATTGCTGATTTCGGGATGGCGTTCAAATCTACGCCTACCGTACCGCGCCCGAATGTTCCGTTAACGTGTACCAAAGCGCTGGTATGGCGTTTTTTGCCGTTAATCAAAACCAATACTTGATCCGGGCCTAATCCGCGCAAGCTAGCCGGGTTAACGTGATCCGTGCCGTCGGAAATAGTTTGATAAGATGCGTTAAAGGAAGGCGATTGATCCCGCAAAACCTGGTTTAACTCTAACTGTGGTGATTCTCTGATGGCAACTCCATCAATAACGTCTACCGGAACCGGGGTTTCGATTGCAGTCCTTTCCGACCGCGAACCGATGATAACCACTGTTTCGCCAAATTCCGCAAATGTCTCGGAAAGCGAAATATCAATCGTAGTTGTTTGCCCGGCAGAGACCGTAATTGGCACTTCTTGCGTGGCATACCCGACATAATCGGCTCTTAAAATATAATTTCCCGGCAGTGTCTCGAAGCTGAAAGTTCCGTCGATACCGGTTGTAGAACCCTGGAAAGTATTGGCGATAAAAACATTTGCGCCAATAAGCGGCTCGCCGGTATCAATATCGACCAGTTTTCCGGTAATGGTTCCGGTTTCCTGGGCAACTGCCGGTAAAATAATGAATGTGATGAAAAAAATGGGTAGAATTGATTTACTTAAAAAGCGGTTAAAACTGCTACGGCAGTTTGGCATTTTCATGCAGAACCTCCCTGTTGTTGAATAAGTGTTAAGTGATTAATAATATTAAGATTAATATGGGCGTAAATTGAGCAATAGAAACAATAATCCGCTAATTCAACTTAAATTTAAATAACTCCGTTGCTTTAAAACTAACCGGCCTTTTGTTAACTGTTCCGGTTTTATAACGATAGCTTTTAAGCGCTCTAACACACACCTCCGTAAACAGCTCGCCATCGCTTTGCAATACCCGGTGGCTAACAACTCGACCGTCTTTACCAACCATCACTTCAATAATAACCGTTCCTTCTTTTTTGATTTTCAGGTAGGCCCTGGGATAATCAGGGTCTACCTTTTTAAGATATTGCCGCCTGCCAGCATCTAAAAAAGATTCGAGAATAGGCGTGTTCGAAGATATTATTTCCGCCGGATTATTTTTTTTCTTATTCGAATCATCAAAATTGTTTACCGTGCTTGCAGGCGTATTATTTGAACTTGCTTTTTCCCGAAGCAAAGTGGTTAAATCGGTATTGCCGGCACTGTTTAGAGATGAATTTGTCACGGCAATTTCTTCGGAATCGCTTTTTCGTATAACTGTATTTTGCGAGTCGTTTGCAGAATGATCATTCCCGGGCGTTCGAATCAATGAGCTTCGGGATATTCCGGCAGCGCTTGCGGAATTTGTTGCCGAAGGCTTTTGTTTTTGCGGTTTCTCTTTTGTCGTATTTTTATCTGATTTTGCCGTAACAGGTCTATTTGTATTCTTTTTCCCCTGGGCAATCCCTTTACTTTTTAATCTTATAATTGCGGCATTTATTTCTTCTAACTTCTTAAGGGTTTCACGATCGTTCGGCAGAACGTTCAATAACTTATTGCAGATATTTTTCGCTGTTTCATATTTCTGCCGGAGAAATGCTTTATTGGCTTCTTTTCGGTAGATATGAATACATGTTGAAAACATTTCCGGTGCGTGTTCATTGGTAGAATCCAGGCTAATGACTTCATTCAAAAGTCCTAGAATATTACTTTCTATTATGGAGTTGCTGCCTTTTTCGAAAATGCTTTTCGATTTATCCATCAGTATTTTGATTCGCTGCTTTTTGTATATTTCCTCTTCTTCTATTGAAAGCAACCCATTGTTTATTTCTTCTATTCTTCGCAAGACAATTTCTGCCAGCGGTTCTTCCGGGAATTCATCTACAAATTGAACATAGAGATTTTGAGCGGCCAGGTAGCTTTTTTTCTGGTAAAAGTTTTCTGCTTGTACAAAAATAGAGCTGGCGCGAACATCCGGAGGCTCGCTCGTCTCTTCTGCCATTCCTAAAATAAAGTAAGCGAGATACAGCATCGCCGGAACGGTAATAAAGAATAGGCCACTAAATAATTTTCTGGTGAGTGTATTTTCCTTAGGAGTGTTCTGAGGAGGCTCAAAATTCGTCTTTTGTGAACCCGGGGTAAAATTTCCATTTTTTTCCTGGGTCGATTCCTGGTGATACCTTTTTTCCCCCGGCTTATGTTTGGAAGAAAAGTGAGAAGATGATTCGACACTCGAATCCTTTATATTCGAATTAATTACCGGCTTTATTGGAGATTGTGTCGTTCTTGCAGTCGTAGACGCCCTGGTTCTACGATACAAACCCTGCTGGCAATTTGTGCAAAATAAACTTTCAGGACTATTTTGGAATCCGCATTTTGGACATATTGTCATATATACCTCACAGATTTTTTTAGAACATCTATGAATACATAAATGTTATCTCAATTAATTGAGATAGTGAGTGTTAATGTGCGGTTTCCATTTTGCAAGAAATTGATTATTTCCGCTGGCAATTATCGGGAATTCGCTAAAATCCAGCTAAACAGCGTTTCCCAAAATAAATCTCGATAGGAAATATTTGCTGATGTTTAGCTATTGCAAAACTGAAACCGAACATCGATACAATAACACGATGTACGGGGATACAAGATATAATGGGTCAAAATCAACGTGGGAAAGTAAATAAGGCTATTATGTTCCTAATGTGTTAAAGATCAATAAAATTGAATTTAACTTTTAGAAAAAAAATAGAGAATAAACAAAAGGTGCTATCGAAAAAAATAGCACCTTTTGTCTTAGCTAAATGTGAGGGGAAAAATGTCTATTCGATTAACAACATCTTTTTAACTTGTATAAACTCTCTTGTTTTGATCTCATAAAAATAAACACCTGAGCTTACTTTGATACCGTTATCATTCGTTGCATCCCACAAAAAATCATGAAATCCGGCCTCGAAAATACCGGAAAAAAGCGTACGAACGAGTTGCCCGCGAATATTGTAAACTTTTAAACTTACCGTTGCTGCTTCCGGTAAGGCAAAGCGGATTGTTGTTGTCGGGTTAAAGGGGTTCGGGAAGTTTTGATCGAGCGTATACTCCGTTGGAATACCGTCACTAAATCCCCAAACAATTAAATCATCTTGTGCACCTTTGTAGAGAATATTGGAAGCCGGAACCTTTCCGGCAGCAATTATACGGCGACGATTTACTTTGCGGGCCAGCTTTTTAGCTGTTCGATCATTACCGGAATCATTGTCCGTAAGTAATTGCGAGGCGTAGGTAAGTACTTCTCCGGCAGTACGGCCATCATCGGTTACCACGGTATATTGGGCCACTTTCCCGGAAACCATATTCATTAATAACGCTGCTAACTGTCGCCGGGCGCGTTTGTATTGGGTAAAATTTCGCCAAAGCCGTAGCTTTTTCCACCAATCTTCTAACGTAACATCATCTTCGAAAATTGTAAAATGCGGATCATAATGCTGATGCACTTCATCGATGTAATCCAGCAGATCTTGCTCGCTTTCCTGGGGGTTTCCTTTTCCGAGGATATTTTTTCGGAATTGCCGTGCCCAATATACCGCCGGTTTGGAATTGTTATCGACGACTTCCTGATCAAGATTAAAGTCGACAACATCGTTATCGCAAGCGAGCAGGGTATCTCCAATCGGGTTGCTTTCTGCCGTGTAACCCAATGGTTCGAAAATGCTTATCAAATAAGTATCCGGCGGCACGTCGGTAAATTCGTATTCTCCCTGGTTATCGGTAACAACCGGGTCAAATCCGCTAATTTCCACCCCGCTGGTATCCAGAAGAGAAACGGTAACTCCGGCAAGGCCCTCGCCGCCTGCTTGCACGCTTCCGGCGATGGTACCGCTGCCACCAGTGACGGTAATGGTAGCATTACACTGTGCGGATTCATCATTCTCATCGGTTACGGTGAGAGTCACTTCCGTTTCTCCGACCGGGTAGGGACCTTCAGGAGAAATACTAAATGTAATATCATCCTCATCCGGGTCAAAAGAGCCATCATCAACATCTTCCGGGCTAACATCGGCTTCACAATTGGTATTGGCCGGAACGGTTAGGTTTTGGCAAATCGCCACCGGTGGCTGGTTTACCGGCACTTGTTCTAACTCAAATGCGCCGATGTCACAAGCGCTCCCTTGCGGGCGAGAAATTCCCCGTTGATCGGTTGTAACAGAACCGCAATCGCCAGCATCAATTGCGAAGCTGTTTGAGCCTAAAGCATGGGTTTGAGTAGAGCCGTTGTTATCTGCAAGTGCCTCCAAATCAGCACTAACCCCGGTAAGATCGCTCCCGATTGTGCCGCTGCAGCCGGTTATATCTTCAATCAAATTAAATCCCTGGGAGGTAAGCGTTCCAAAACAATCCGGGCCTGACCCGTTATCAGTATTATTTGCTAAGATTGTGTTTTTTATGGAGTTTATATTCCCTTCAATTCCGCCGCCAACACTTATGGAACTGTTAGCGCTGTTTAGCGTTATTGTCACGAAATTCAAATCCAGCACTGCGCTATTTGAAATACCACCGCCGCTTCGCTCAGTCGCTATATTACCAGAGATCGTGCTGTTGCTAATGTCGATAGTGCCGGTATTTCGAATCCCGCCGCCAAAATCCGAGGCAGTATTGTCAGAAATAGTGCTATTGGTAATTGTTGCGGCACCGTTTTCGACTTCAACGCCGCCGCCGCTGCCGGTACCAGCAGAAAATGTTGTGGTTGCTTCATTTTCGCTAATTGTGCAATTGTCAATATTTAGATTTCCACTAAGATTATTGACTCCTCCCACATGGCTAACTCTAAAGGCCCCCGATTGAAGGGTGCTGTTTGCTGTATTTTGAGTGATTGTGCAATTGTTCAAATTGATTGTACCACCGTTTCCGTTATTAACGCCGCCGCCGCGGGCAACGCCGCTTCTTTCGGCTGTATTGTTCGATATGATACAATCATTAATCGTAAGCGTACCATTACTTTGGTGATTGATACCGCCGCCTGCCGTTGCAAATCCATCCTGAATCGCCAAACCGGAGATGGTCACATCTACAGAACCGCTTGTTTCAAACACTCTAAAAACGCCGCCACCGCTGATTGCCAGATCATCCGCACCCGGGCCGTTTATTGTTAAATCTTTGTCAATCAACAACTGACCGCTTATTAAGGTGATCGTTCCCGTAACTCCGCCATCAAACTCAATCACATCACCGGGATTGGCATTGAGGATAGTTTGTCGCAAGGAGCCTGATGACCCATCGTCGTTGTTGTTAGAAACGGTTTGAGTTGCAGCAGATGCTGACATCAGCATAAATATGCTCAAAATAAGAGCGATTAAAATTCCGAATACCTGGTTTTTGCACAAAAATTTTGCTTTTTTCATAATATTACCCCGTCAATTTTAGGTTGATATTTATTGCCCGGAACCTCATTTCCAGTGCCGAACTTACCTTTAGGGGGCCGGAAAAAATAAAAGTACCAGTCAGAAAATTAGGCATCATTGTGAAACAACAATTTCACTTCCGATCACGGGTACTTCATTTCTTTCCCGCCCCTTAACAAACTAAAATCCCCCTTTTGCCTTTAATACAGGCCGGGTACCCGGGTAATACATTTATGTGTATTACAAATAATGGGTTACGAATGTCTCCTTTCATTTGTAACTCATGTCCCTTACCTATATTTTTATCAAAAATCACAAAATCATCTTACACCTCCTTTCTAAGAAATCGCCTCTCCAATATCCTATATTCGCTTGCGCCATTTTCCCTAAGAGCGTATTTGAAAAATCTAATTTTATGCCACCCACAAAGTGGTTCCTTTGGAATAAGTCACCAAAACACCAAGTTTCACGAAGTATTTTCAATATTTTTTTGTGATTCTTTGAGACTTCGTGCCTTAGTGGCGAATTTCCAAACAGCCTCTAAGAAACACCGAAATAAAAATGGCAACCCCTTCTCCAGGGAGGAATAACTTGCATAATGCATTAATAATTGTAAGGTTTTATTAAAAATGAGAATCCCGAAATTTTTGTCCACTTCAACAAAAATTACCGGCTATTCGGAGTAGAATGAATGAAAAAAATGGAAAATTCCTGAAATTTAACTTTAACGTAGTGTATTCGCTCTATCAGGTCTGTACCATACTCGGAAGGAAATACTTTAACATTCTTTACATGAATAATTAAAATGGATTAAAATCGATTAGGCATGAAATTCCTATGACAAATCGCACAAATTTCGGTCTGTCTCTTATACACATCTGACGCTGCCGACGAGCTTCTTGGTGTA
>CAXHHS010000380.1:0-6863 GCA_964015645.1 uncultured bacterium | reverse complement strand
GTTTAACCGCTGAAGATCGCGACACATCATTAACTAAACCCGGAACGGTATCCATCGGGCCATTTCACCGAATTTATGAATTCGAGATGGAAGCTCTTGATGAGACGATCAATGCGACCGTTCATGCATTTTCGCTGATGGCAATGGAATCAACTTCGGGCGGTTATATGGTCTACTGGGCGATTTACGTTAAAAATACCAGCACATTGACGCCTGTTTATATGGCGTTGATTAATCCATTCCGGCGGTTTATTGTCTATCCGGCGATTATAAATAAAGTGCAGAAGGCATGGAGTTTAAGTCAATAAAAACCGAAATGTCGCCTTGCTATTTTATAATGGCAGTACGCTATTGGCTTCATATCCCGACGATTGGGCGATATGCTTTATAACAACTTACATGTTGATCTGAAAAAATGAGTGATACCCATTTCCTTACACTTGTTTTTGGCTCACTCCCAAACTCCAGTTTGGGAATGCGATAACCCCCAAACCCTGTTTCAATTCGATCAATCAAAGTCTTATTTACATTTCACAAAATCTGTGCTATATTCGAAGAAATTAAGGAACGCAAATGGGAAGATTATAATTTATGAGAAATGCACAAGCTGTCAGAGATTTGCTTTCCAATCTTTCTCGTGCAGAGAAAGCCGAATTACTACAATTGGTTGCTCGTGATCTTGGAAATACATTTCCCGGAATTGAAAGTAACCCGGGTATATGCGGCGGCGAACCATGTATCGTACGCACTCGCATCCCGGTTTGGCTTTTGGAGCAAGCCCGGCGGTTGGGAACCAGCGAAGCAGAGATATTAAGGAGTTATCCCAGTCTAACTGCCGGAGATTTAGTGAATGCCTGGGCGTATGTAAATGCTCACCATACAGAGATTGACCGGCAGATTCTTGAAAATGAAGAAGCTTAAAGAATGGCTCAATTTTATTCCAATGAAAATTTCCCATTACCGGTTGTGGAGGAACTTCGGAAGTTGGGGCACGATGTGCTTACGACGGAAGAGGCTGGTAAATCCGATCGATCGATTCCAGACAAGGAGGTTATAGCGTTTTCTACTTCTCTGAATAGAGCGATTTTAACCTTTAATCGCAAACATTTCATAAGATTGCATAAAACCGGAATTGAACATTCCGGAATCATAGTTTGTACATTTGATATTAATTTCAGTGGATTAGCATTACGAATTAGTAACATGGTAAAATCAGAAAAAAGTCTATCAGGACAACTGATTCGGATTAATCGCCCACTTTGAGTAATGTTAATCGTTTTTTATTCATTCTAAAAATTATAGGTAGAGATCGCTGATGCAACATACGCGGTTTAAAACTAGCTCTCCGAGAAAAGTCGATGCTACCGTCTCAGTGCTCCTTCGAGTTCTTGAACTTGAATCTACAGAAATTATTTACCTTAAAGTATCACAAACCTTCCACATTTAGTCCAGAACCAGACAACTGCTTTTTCAATGTTTGTGTACAAATTAATCAAAAAGGAGGTAATGTTCAGTATGGCTGGATAATTGGTCAAGATAAATCGCAAGGCTTCGCTGAGGCAAGATTTCACGCGGTATGGCGAGATGAAGACGAGACGCTTATTGATGTGACACCACGCTCCAATGGAGAAAAGAGAATTATGTTTGTTTCAGATAGTTTACGACAAATCACACTCTCCGACCATTACGGAAATCCAGCCATACTCACCTACGACAATGTTCGTATGTGGAGAGGCAGGCTCATCACAGGCATTGAAAGAATAAAGGTTGTCCCTGATCCCGAATTTCTCTATAAACATGGTTTAGCTTTTAAAAATGCTAATCCTTAGCCCAGCATTAAGCACCCTATTCCTCCACCCCTTATTGAAGTTTAGCACTACATTTACGCACTTGTTAATTCTTTGCTTGTATAGCTTCGTGGTAAATTACTCGTGTTATGAGCAAAAATTCGTTTCTGAAACAGAGTACCGTTTTGCCCCCGACTTCTCCGGTAAAAACGTTTCGCTAATGCGATTAAAACTTTCCAAAAACTGATCGCGTACCATTTCCGCAAAAGGATTGAAGAGGTAAAAATCCTGAAACAGCTCTTCCGTATCGTTTGCGGCAATACGGGCGATACGGTTCATGTGGCTCAGGTTATACATCATCAACGGCAGTTTGGCGATTTGCATTCCATAGAAGGTTCTTCCCAAATGATGGATCAGACTGAGGTTCCAGGCCATCAGACGGTCGTGTTCGTGGGCGGAAATATTGAGAACTTGCAGCGCCATTTTTTCCGAAAACAGCTTTACCAGCAGGTTGTAATTCCGAAAGGGAATACGCACCGGCTGTAACGTAATTGCCTGGCCTTGCAACCCGTCTTTAGCGGAATCCGGGCCAAACAGCGGGTGGCTGGCAGCGTAAAACACAGTATCCGGCAAGTATTGTTCAAACCAATCGACCACCGCCATTTTTACCGACGCGCAATCTACCACAATCGATCCCGGGCGAAACAAAGCGCTGTTTTCCTTCAGGAAAATTGGCATTTGCCGGATGGGAATCGTGAGGAAAATATAATCTTTGGCGAGACATTCTTCCAGCGGCAGCCAATCGCCGTGAGGTTCAACCCGTTCTTTTCTGCTTTCATCTAGATCGTAAAATGATGTTTTATAAAACCGGCTGATATGCTTCCCCCAAAAGCTGCCAAACCGCCCGCAGCCGATAATCGAAATTTCAATTGAATTCGCTGGTTTTCCGTTGGATGATAGTTTCATATTTAAATCTAATCCTGTGATTCTTTGTTTACCTGTTCCAAAATGTTGTTGATTACCAATTTATCTAGCCCCAATTCTTCGGAATATTGATCAATTATCGATGCCGAAATCGACGGTTTTGCAGATAAATTTTTCTCCGTTTGCAGCCGGGCAGATTTTTCCGTCAAATCCCGGCGTTTTTTAAGTAACAGCAACAGTTGCGCGTCCACCAAATCAATCTCGTTTTGAATCGCTTCGCTATCACCGTTTTCCGTTTGAATATTTTGCTGAACTAATAGCAAATCGAGTATTATTAACGCAGCAACAGCTTCCGCTACCGGAACCACTCGCGGGCAGATGCAGGGATCATGCCGTCCGCCTATCGAAAGCGGCACTTCTTCCCCGGACCAATTGACGGTATTCTGAATTTTATTGATGGAAGACGGTGGCTTTACGGCAATTCGCAGCACAATATCCTGACCGGTTGAAATGCCGCCTAAAATTCCACCGGCATGATTGGTTTTCGGTTGAATGTCTCCGTTTTGCGATTGATGGAACACATCATTGTTTTCACTGGCCTTCATTTCTGCCGCCGCAAATCCGCTTCCGAATTCGATGCCTTTGATGGCGCCGATAGACATCAAACCGTGCGCTAATTCAGCGTCAATCTTTTCGAATACCGGGTCGCCCAGGCCAACCGGTAATCCTTTAATATGAAGCTCCACCACGCCGCCGACGGAGTCGCCATCCTCCGCTGCTTTCCGGATGTAAGTTTCCATTTTTACCGCGGCATCCGGGTCGCAGGTGCGCACGGGATTTTGTTCGATAATATCATAATCAATTTTTTGCGCCTCATACGGCCCTACCTTGCGAACAAACCCGCGAAAATCGATGCCGTACTGTCGCAAAACTTGTTTGGCAATTGCCCCGGCGGCCACGCGGGTAGCGGTTTCCCGCCCGGAAGCCCGCCCGCCGCCGCGATAATCAAAGATGCCGTATTTTTTGATGTAGGTATACGCCGCATGTCCCGGCCGTACCACTTCTTTGATTTTCGAATAATCCTTGCTGCGCTGGTCTTCGTTTTTGATCAAAATACAAATCGGCGTACCGGTGGTTTTGCCTTCAAAAACGCCGGAGACAATTTGTGCCCGGTCTTTTTCATTGCGTGGCGTGGTTACCTTGCTCTGGCCGGGGCGGCGGCGGCTCATTTCGCGCTGAAGTTCATCGGTATCGATGGGAAGCCCTGGTTTTACGCCGTCAATCACCACGCCGATGTAGGGGCCGTGGCTTTCGCCGAAGGTCATAATGGAATATAATGATCCGAATTTACTGCCTGCCATGTCTCTCCTTATTAACTAATTTGCTGCATAAGTTTAGGAAATCTTTTTGGTGGTTCGAATTATCTAATCTGGTTTTGTTATTTCTTCAACCAATGTATCTAATTTGCTATTTAATAAGGTACTTATATCATCATTTAAATTTAAGCTTTGTTGGTAAACTAATCCTCGAAAATTAATAAATGGCTTATCTAAAGAATCCTCCATTATTCCAAATGAATAATCAATTAAGTATAGAGATTGGTCAGTATATGATTTTCCTTTTGCTATGTAAATGCTTTCAATGACAATAGGCATTGAGTCAATAAAATTAATAATTAATGAATTCTTTAATTCTTTATTTCGTCTTACTTTTTTATCTAGAATATTTTGTAGCCGTTGCCTTAAAAGGTCTAATGAAAAGATTAGTTTAGGTGGATATACTACCCATTTGCTAATATTAAGTTTATCAGGATATGTGATTATAGCCCTTTGTATACTTATATTTTCATTCGTAGTTAATAACTCGATAGCTGTGTTTTCGTTAATAATTTTACCTTGCAAAATAATCGTTCTTTCCGACTCGAATTCTGCTTTATTCAGATTTAAAGCTATTTCTGTTTGCTGGCAATTTCTTAATGTGATAAATATGGCAATTATTGAAAGAATGAAGGGTAAGATCCATTTGAGATTTTCTAATTTAAATAAGGTTTTTAGCTCGCTCATTTCTACCCATTTGATGAAAATCTTAACTCTTTCAATAAATTACTAAAACTCACCTAGTCGTTAAAATTTCAACGATTTCTCAATTTACAAAATGCTCCCAAAACTCCGGGTAAGATTTGTTAACACACTGCGGATTATCGACAACAACATCCGCGATCCGCGAACCGGCCAGGGCAAAACTCATCGCAATGCGATGATCATTAAATGTTTTGATGAGGTTGCCGCGATATTCTTTTTGCGGAAAAATCGTCAGCGTGCCATCGGCATAATCGCTTTTTCCACCCAGGGCAGCGATGTTTTCCTGCACCGCTGCAATCCGGTCGCTTTCCTTATGCCGCAGGTGGTGAACATTCAACAACTTTACTGGCTCCGGTGCAAACATCCCCAGGATGCTGAGTGTGGGAACTAAATCCGGGACATCAAAACAGTCCGCCGTAAAACCTTTTCGAATACCGCCGGTAATTTCAATTTTATCTTGCAAGAGCATTACTTCCGCGCCCACTTCTTCCGCAATTTGAAATATCCGCTCATCACCTTGCAATGACGGGAGTTGAATTCCCGGCAGGATAATTTTTGTATCGTTAATCAATCCGAACACCACCCAATAGGCCGCGGCAGAGAGATCTTTCTCAACCGAATAATTCCAGATATAATCCGGCTGTTGAGCTTTAACCCAAATCTCATTATTTTGATACTCAACCGCTAACCCCATTTTTTTCATTAGTTTATAGGTCATTTGAATATAGGGCAGCGAGGGAATATTTTTTTGCAAGCGGATGGTCAGATCGTTTTTCATACGCAGTGCCGAAAGCATCATTGCCGTTATAATTTGCGAGGTTGGCAAATCTTCCAGAATGATTTTCCCGCCATCTATCACTGCCGGATGAACGCGGGCGGGCAGCGAGTTGTTTTCACTCTCAATACGAATGCCGAACTTTTTCATCACCGAAAAAAGCTGGGAAAACGGGCGTTCATGCAAACGAGAGTCGCCGTAAAAATACATCGCTTGATCCACATGCGCCGCAACCGGAATTAAAAATCGCGCTGATGAACCGGAGTTGCCTAAAAAAACCTCGGTTTCCTGCACCCTGCCGATGGGCGATCTGCAAATCACCTCCTCATTGGAGCGTTCGAACTGCATCCCCATTTTTGCCAGCGCCGTTAGCGTAATATCGATATCTTCCGCATCTAACAAATTTTTGATGTGCGTTTCCCCCAAATTCAGTCCGCCCAAAATACAAATGCGATGGCTGACGCTTTTTGAGGTTGGCAAATCAATTGTTTTTTCGGAAATTTTTATTGGTTTTATTTTGTGCATCTGAGTTTCCGTTGATTGTGTTCTAGTATTCCGGTGTTTTTCGTAAGAACCGCCTTCACAGCAAATTAATTTGGTAGAATGCTACTGAATACTTGCGCCGCAGGCGTTCCTGTGGAAAACACGATAGCACTTGAATACTAATTTGCTTTTCCGTTTTGGTTCATCAATCTCGATTGCAGCTTAATGGAACCATTGTGTATAATTTGAAAAATATCTTTTACGACATCTTCATCCACGCCAGCCTGACGTGCTTGCTCAAGGCGATCTTCGAGCAACTCTTTCCAGCGATTGACTTGCAATATCGTCATATTATGATTGATTTTATAATCGGCGATTTTGGTAACGATGTCGTGGCGGCGGAAAATCATTTCCATAATCTGGTGATCGGTAACATCAATTTCATTGCGGAGGGCAGTGAGTAAATTTTCGGCATCCTTCCCATCGCCGCTGGTTTTGCGATATTTTAGCTTATTTAACAGGGCTGTTAATGCCGGGGGATCAAGTTGCTGGGCGGCATCGCTCAGGGCATTGGCGGGGTCGATATGGGTTTCGATCATCAATCCATTCATCGCCAAATCCATCGCTTTTTGCGATAAATCCGGGATCAATTTGCGGGTTCCAGCGATGTGGCTGGGATCGCAAATGACCGGCACTTCCGGGATTTGGCGTTTTAATTCGATAGGTATATCCCACTTCGGGGCATTGCTATAGGGCGTCTTATCATAAGTAGAAAACCCGCGATGAATCGCGCCGAGGCGTTTGATACCGGCA
>CAXHHS010000379.1:0-6872 GCA_964015645.1 uncultured bacterium | reverse complement strand
ATTTAATATTGCCAATTATTTGAATATCCCTCTGGCCGAAACGAGCATTTCTCAAAAGCCCGCTTTAAAAAAAAAAAGCGATTCGATCAATGAAGAATGGGCGCAACGCTTTAAGGAAGAATTGGCCCATCGAACGCGAACGCCTTTCCATAAACTCTGGCTGCAGGGATCGAATGCCTGTATTTCCAAATATCATCAATATCTTAAACCTAAACATTCGCTATCTTCAGAATGAAGTCGAAACAAAGTGTATTCCAACAAAAATTTCGTTTAGGGGTTAGGCGCCGTATCTTTTAAAAAAGCTAAGAGGAAATATTTGATGTCTTCCTTCCACCAATTAGCCAGAACCGCCGACTGGTTCCAATGGAAAATTCCGCCACTCCTGGCAGTGGGATATGCGATGATTTTGATTAACGGTATCGCGTTCTGGCCGGGGTTTTATACGCTGTTTCTATTGATAACCAGCATCTGCTCTGTAGGAGCCTACGGGCATGTGGTTAATGATATTTTTGATATTGAGCAAGACCTGGCAGCGGGAAAGCGCAATGCGATGGCAAAACTATCACCCTCCTGGCGGTTCTTTTGGGTATTCTTGTTTATTGCTACCGGGTTTCTGTCGCTTTACCTGCTTACTGCCAGCCTTTTGATGGTCGCTTTACTTTTTCTAAACTACCTATTGCCTACGATTTATTCCATACCACCGTTTCGGTTAAAAGAGCGGGGAATCCTGGGGGTTTTGGCAGATACTTCAGCAGCGCATCTGCTACCGGTTTTGTTAATCGCCATTTCATTAAATTCCATCGAAAATATTTCCGGGTTGCAGAATTTTATACTTCTTGTTTTTGCGGCAATTTGGGCATTCTTCCTGGGATTACGAGGTATTATTAGCCACCAGGTATTGGATTTGCAACACGATCGGAAAACCAATGTGGTTACATTTGCCGGTAATAAAAGCCGTGAATACATTCGTTCCTTAATATTACAGTTTTGCTATCCTGCAGAGATGATTGGATTGACCGGTTTTATGGGAGCCATTATACTAACTTCCCCTTTGGTAACCGGGTTTTTATGTATTTTTATTATGGTAGAATTTAGCAAAATGGCCCGGGGTTGGAAATTTACCCTGGTTTACCCGGAAAGGCCGGGAAGCGAACGCTATCTACCGTTTCTGAATAACGAATTTTATGAAGCATGGCTGCCGGTTATACTGGCTTTGGAGCTCCTCTGGATTACACCGCTTTACGGTCTCATATTGACGTTGCACATTGTTTTATTCCGTAACATGCTCAAAGAGCGGCTGGTGTTATATAGCAGGATTTTTTATAGTTTTATAAAATAGCCTGGCAACTATTCATTTTTAGACAACTAAATTTAAGACTCCCCTCACTGGATAATTACAAACTTTAACTACTATTCGCCGATATTACCATTTTAAAGGAATATATTTTTCTTCACATTTTTATCGAAAAAGCAAAAACTATAAATGAAATTAAAACAACATCTTAACATTAAACATCTTTTTCTCTACAATGTCACCCGGCCTTATCGCAAATTTGCTGTATTATTGGTTGCACTATCATTTTTAGCCTCGGTATTCGATGGACTATCCGTTGGGATGATGGTACCGCTGCTGAGCAGCTTGCAACAAATGCAAGAGACCGATAAACTACCCCGCCTGCTGCGTTTTATTACCGATTTATTTGCCAATTTTCCGGTCGCTCAACAAGTGCTTTATGCCGGTGGGGTGCTAATATTAGCAGTACTGGCGAAAAACATGTTCCTGGGGATTTCCACTGCCCTGGGAACTTGGCTGACCACCAAACTCACCACACGTATGCGCTTTCAGGTAGTTGATGTCCTGTTGCAGGTGGATATTGCTTTCTTTCAAAATGCCCAAATGGGGCATTTACTGGAGAAGATTTTAGCTAATACCATGACCATTGAGACGATATTCAAACGAATAATCGATTATATCGTGAACCTATCAACCTTAATTGTTTTGATGGGAATGTTATTGATTCTCTCCTGGCAGCTTACCCTGGTTACTTTCTTATTTGCGTTAATCATTACATTTGCAATATCGCGGTATATCAGGCTCATCACTCGCATTGGACAAAAATCGGCGCTTAGCAACCGGGATTTAAACGGCGCTTTGGCGGAAAATATTAGCGGCATTCGGATCATTAAATACTTTGCCAAAGAATCGAAACAATCGAAACTATTGAAAGATCTGATCGAAAAAAATCGCAGGTTACGGTTTCGGCTGCGGTTGGGCAACTTGCTGGTCCAAAATTTCACCGAGGGAATGGGAATTATTGCCCTGGGCATTCTCTTTTCTATAGCCTTTTTGAATTACGATATGAATAGCAAACTGCTGTTAACTCAACTGCTCCCGTTTATGTATGTCCTGACCCGTTTAATTCCCGTAATCAAAGAATTAAACCATTCCCGAAGCCATATCTCCAGCAAGTGGCCGTTTATCAGTATGGTAGAAGAGTTGATACGCCGTGACAACAAACCCTTTTTACCGGATGGAGAAAAACCCTACAAGGGATTGATAGATTGTATCGAGTTTAAAAACGTTACCTTTGCTTATGAGCCTGGGGATGCAGCGGCTTTAAAAGCAGCGAATTTCTCCATCCCGCACGGTAAAACCACTGCCTTTGTAGGCGAATCCGGGGCAGGAAAGTCAACGATTATCAACCTGTTACTGCGCCTTTACGACCCCCAGGAAGGAGACATTTTAATCGACGGCCAATCGTTGAAACAATTTCGCAGCAAATCCTTTCGCGAAACGATTGGCATTGTCAGCCAGGAAACCTTTATCTTTAACGATAGCGTGTATAATAATATTGCTTTTGGAGCATTAACGCCACCCTCCAAAGAAGCGATTGTAGCGGCAGCCAAAAAAGCCGGTGCGCATGAGTTTATTACCCAATTGCCGGAAGGATACGATACCCAATTAGGCGAGCGCGGTACAAAACTTTCCGGCGGACAGCGGCAGCGAATTTCCATTGCCCGCGCGATTATCAAAGATCCCGAAATTCTTATTTTAGATGAAGCAACCAGCTCTTTGGATAATCACACTGAAAAGTTGATCCATGAAGCCATCGCCGACCTTAGCCGAGACCGCACCGTAATCATTATTGCCCACCGGCTCTCCACTATCCAGGGAGCAGACCAGATTATTGTTTTAAAAAATGCTCGGGTGGTAGAAATTGGCAAAGAACAAACATTGATGGCGCAGCAAGGTGAATATTATAAGCTGGCGAGGGTTTATTAAAACAAAGGAAACCGAGTCGACCGATGCATTTCAACAAATTATCTACATTTGCTAAAAAAAATATTCAAGGAACGCTGCATTTTTTGTTGCCGCCCCCCCAAAGGTTTGCTGTTATAACGCGGGGACGAACCGGGTCGAACCTGTTGATGTCTTTACTGGCGTCACACCCGGAAATTCGAGAATGCGGCGAGGTTGTGGGTGAATGGCAACTACGGGAGAGAGCGGTAAAACAAGCCATCCTTGAGATGGGGCCTGCTGCCTATATGGAGCATAGCTTTCGCCGCCGCGGCCTGGAATCTTTCCTCGGCGTTAAAATGCTATACCGAAATTTTGAACGCAAATACGCTGAAAGATGGGGTGTGAAGGAGCTGCCGAAAGTTCTCGATTACTTACAAGCGCATCGCGACATCAAAATCATCCACATGAAACGCCGTAACCGGTTGAGAAGCCTGGTCTCCGGGAAAATCGCCGCCCATACGAAACAATTCAAATTAGTTGATAAAAAACAGCCGGTTAAAGATATTCAGTTGGAGCTTTCTATAAAAGAGTGTGCCTGGATTTTCGAACGGGTTGAACAGTTCGAGCGCAAATATGAAGAAATTTTCCGGGATCATCAATATTCAGAGGTTTACTACGAAGACCTGGTTGCGCACCGCGAGCGTGAGTGCAATCGTCTTCTCGAGTATTTAGGCGCTCGCCGCCGCCCGCTCAAAACCCGGTTATTAAAACAAAATAAACGCTCTTTGCCGGAAGTTGTTCGCAACTACGACGCTTTAAAATCTCATTTTGCGGGCACGGAGTGGGGCGTTTATTTTGAGGATTGATTATTCCTTGTCAAATGAAAGTAGCCGGATTTCTCGTAAGATCGGCCTGCAAGGGGTTCCCCTTTCATAATGTGCCAAACCATCTTTAAATCGCGCTGCCAATTTTTTATCTTTAAGCTGCTCAGCAGCAGCGATCAATTGCTTTTGTAACGTGATGGCTTCCTGACAGTGCCCGGCTTCAGCCAGGGACATTGCCAGCGTCTCGGCATAAAGGGGGCTTTTTTTAGCCTGGTATACACTATTTGCCAGGCTGAGTGCCCGCTGGCCGTCACGCAAGGAAGTATCCGGGCAGGCGGCCAGTAATCGTGCCAGGGCATGAGCCGTCAATCCGCGGTCGGGAAAACGGCGATTCGCCTCGTCTAATAAATCTCGCGCCTCTTTATAGCGTTTTTGGTCTACCAGCAGCCCGGATAATTCGGTTAGCGTAAGCTCATCTTCGGGAGCAAGTTCCATTGCTTTAAACAGGCGTTCCAGGGCTTCTTTTTCCCGCCCGGCTTGCGCCAGGGCTTTTGCCAATTCACGGGTCGCCTCCAGGTCATTGAGATTGCTTTCTATAATCGGTTGTAAATGCTGAATCGCTTCTTTGTATTTCTTTTTTTGAATTAGCAAACTCCCGAGGTTAAAGTGGGCGTTTTGATTGTGAGGCTCGTATTGTAGCGCCGCACGAAACTGCTCGATGGCAGCGTCCACCTCGCCAAACTGCGCCAGGGACACGCCCAGGTTAATCCGTGCTCGCACACTTTGCGGTTTGGCGTCAACGGCGCGGGAAAAGGCTTCTGCCGCTTCCGGCGCTCTTCCTGCCCGTAGCGCCATCCTTCCTCGAATTAAATAAACCCGCTCTCCCCGGAGCAATTCTTTTAAACCATCGATTAGCGGATCTTCCGGGCGAATGCCCACCGTGCCCCGCTGGCGAAGGTGCTGTTGGGCTTTCTCTGCCTCTCCCATCCCGCGATAGGCCAGTGCCAGTGAATAATGAACCCGGTTGGCTGCCGGAACGCTGTCTAAAACAGTGCGAAAGTATTTGGCAGCCTCGGAAAACTTCTGTTCGGCCAGCGCAACCTGCCCCAATCCATAGAAAGCGGCAACAAAGTTCGAGTCGACTGCCAGAGCCGCTTGAAATTCCTGGCGAGCCTCATCCAGGCGATTTAGTTGTAAATAAATAGTGCCGAGATTTGCGGCGGCAGCCAGGTAATCGGGTTTAAGATAGCGCACAATTTTGTAATGATCTGCCGCCGCCGATAGTCTGCCAGACTGCTGCGAAAGGGTCCCTAAAAAATGAAACCAGCGGTAATCATCCTGGTTTAAACGGCTGGCATTTACATAACAACTTTCAGCCGGTGCTGTTAGCTCGTAGGCATGATATAGCTGGCCCAGGGTGCTATAACCATCAAGCAATTCCGCATCCGGGAGATCGTCTTTTGCGATCAAATCCATAAATGTTCGCTGAAGTGACTCGATCTGTTCCACAACCGGGGCATCCAATCGATCAAGTTGCGGCAACGGGACTGCTACCAGGTTCTTCCTGGGCGACGTAATTACTGCGCTGCTATCGCTTTTTCCATGTTGGGCGAATACCGGGCTAAAAAGTGAAAGCATTATTGCCAGGATCAGCAATCCCAACAAGAGGCTTTTATGATGATTTTTTGCCAAATTCCCCTTCTTGTAAAGGCGGGGGATTTTAGTCTCTTTTCTAATTTTGATACTATTTCCGTTTCCCCGATTCTTTTCACTTCCCCGAAGCATCTTCCGGCATTCCTCCCTGCTTAATAATCCAATAACGATCTACAGCCAGGTTTTCAAACTGCTCAATCTCCCCGTTCGGCCAGTGGATACGAACTGTTCGCGGCTGTTTTTTTTCACCCAATCCCGCCAATACCCGGGGATCATTGGCAGAGCAATAGCTCCCATCGCTGCGAACCCGCCTCCAAAGCGCCTTTCCTGTTTTATCTAGCACTTCCACGCGAGCGCCGATGCTGTCTCGTTGTTTGTCTTTTTCCAGCAAGCGAAATCCCAGCCAGTGCTGGCGATTGCCCACCTGGTTTAGCAGCAAGCGGGCGTGGCCGTTGCTGTTAAAAACTACGACATCGGTATCGCCATCGTTATCCACGTCCCCAAACGCAGCGCCCCGGCTTACTTCCGATAACCGGAGTGCCTCGCCGGCCTCCGCGGTTACTTCCACATAGGTAGATTGCCCGTTGTTTCGGAACAGTTGATTGGCCTGGTGCAAGGGATAGGGATCACCTTTCCTGAGTAACTCCTCCAGAACCCTCACCGCTCCATTTAACACTAACAAATCCAACCAACCGTCATTATCATAATCCAGGAAACCGGTGCCAAACCCGGTATATTGAAGGCTGGGTACCTGAAGCCCCATTTGAATCGTGCGGTCTTCGAATAACCCGTCTCCCAGGTTCATGTAAAACGTGTTCGATTCTTGCGTCAGGTGGGTCAGGAAAATGTCTTCATCGCCATCGCCGTCAACATCTGCGGCGTCCACCCCCATGCCGGCTTCCGCCAGGCCCATTTGATTTACCGCTACCCCGGACCATAATGCCGCGTCTTCAAATTGCCCGCTTCCTTGCCGGTTGATCCATAGCTGGTTGGGATCGCCATCATTGGCGGTGTAAATATCAGTCCAGCCATCGTTGTTAAAATCTGCTGCGACAACTCCCAGCCCGGCGCCGAAAGCAGTGCTAATCCCGGAACTAACCGTTACATCCTCAAAAGTACCATCGCCGCGATTGTGCAGCAAGCGATCTGTAACC